>JBEEMZ010000045.1:0-24372 GCA_041192405.1 Bacteroidota bacterium
AATCGGGTTTATGCGATTCTACGGCACTCCTTCAAATTTGTCGGGCGGGCATTTTGAGTTAGCTTTTTGCTTCCTTCTATACAAAAAAACATTGATAATCAAAGACTTAAAAATATAGAAATAGTTTATTTGAAAAAAAGTATTAGCATTGAGTTGGTATTTAAATAAACCAAGTAAGCCTAAAAGATAATCTTGTGCTAAAAATGCTGCTGAAGGGGAATAATTGATTGAAAATTGTTATCACCTTTAAGTCAATTATTGCATGGTGCATTCGCTCTTTGTTACTATAATTTTGCCCCAAATTCCGCGATGCTTTGGTAAACATACAAGGCTGATTCGCGGAATTCGGGCAAAAAGGCTTAAATAATAACATTCCAAAATTTAAAACGCGCTCAAACTAAAAGATTTGTTTTTACGCAATGAACTGTTTTTTGGGGTTCATCGCAGCGAAGTAATGATGAATGATGAATAATATCTTTTACAATCAATTGATTATCAATTAAATATAAAAGGCATAAACATCTTTTATTGTTGCTGACAATTGTAGGTCTTTTGTAACATCTTATAATTGAGCTGCCTTAACGCCACAAAGATAAGAGCATATAAAATGCTATATCAATAACCATTATGGTAATTTTAAAGTTAAATCCCTATTTTACCTTCCATTTGGAACAAAATAATTATTTTTGCCCTACATAATTTTAACAAATTAAATAGGATGCGCATTTTAAAAAATACAATTCGACCTTTTGGGGGAATCTTATTGCTTTTGTATGTGGCTGCTGCGTTGCAAACAAGTTGTACACCAAGAGTCGCAAAAGGGGACAACGCTGCTGCAAAAGTAGATACGATTCAAAAAATGGCTGCTTTAAAGGATTTGACCGCCTTCGCGCAAGCCGAAACGTTGCCTTTTGCCAAACCACAATTGCAACAATTGTTGGATTTATTTGAAAACAACCTTAATTTCTCTAAACGAGTTTTATTATCCACCAAAGAAGTCGTTGACAGCAATAGCATTGTTGCTCTTGCAAAACATTTGAAATTGCTTGAAAATCCTGTCCATGGCACTTTAACGCTTTATCAAACGCGGGTTTGGTATTCATGGCAGAAATCTTTAATAGGAAAACAGGTGGATCGAAGCAAAGGCGTGGAACAAGCCGCAATGAGTGCGTTCAAGCGGCGCAATGAGATTAGAACCAAAGCCCGATTCGCGATGCGCGATGCAGATATTGCCGATTTTTTGAATAAAAAAGAAGTGAATATGACTTGGAAACAGGTTTTTAAGAAAAATAAAGGCAATTATGAAGAAATTATTCTTTCTTCGATGCGCGGACGCAGTGCAGTGGATCTTTTGTTTAAAATCCCTAAATAATTGATTTTCAATTTCAAACGCATGTTGTATAAATTGAATGCATTTCGGAAAATTGAAAATTTTCCGAAATGCATTCAAATCCCGAAATTGTTTTAATTCAGCGTCATTTCAATATGCGGAATCCCATCTTCCATGTACGTTTCGCCATCCGTTTGGAAACCAAAACTTTCATAAAACGCTATCAAATAACATTGCGCACCAATCCGAATCGGTTGATTCGGCAATAATGCTCTAATTTGTTTTAAACTTTGAGTCATTAAATCGCGTCCTGCACCCGTTTTGCGGACTTGCGGATGGGTCACGACGCGCCCAATACTGATTTCCGTTTCATACGCAACGCCTTTTGGCAGCAAACGCGTATATGCCATCAACTGATTCGACTCCGAATCGCGCCCCATGAAATGCCATGATGCCAAATCTTTGCCATCTGCATCCAGATACGGGCAATTCTGCTCGACTACGAAAACGATTTGACGTAAGTACATAATTTCGTACAACTCGTTGACAGTCAATTGATTAAAATTTTTACAAGACCAAATCATTCGCTTAAATATTTTTTTTCGCCGCAAAAGTAACTAAATAAGCGCGAATTAAGTAGTGTTTCTGCAAATAAGATTTTGTAGGAAACGCGCTGTTACGAGGGCATTTGGTGTATTTTTCAAAAAATACACCAAATCTAAAAAAACATATTCAAACAAATATCATCGAATCACTGAGAATTTTTTGGTCGAAACTTTATTCCCTTGTTTGACGGTCGCGTAATACACGCCACTTGCCCACGTGCTGACAGCAATTTCTTTCGTCCCAGTTTTCAAATCATATAAATCTTCCATAATTTGTCCATGCACATTTGTAATGCGCAACGATTCTATATCATTTTTCATATCTACATAAATCGTTGAAGATGCGGGCGTTGGACTTAATTTAAAACTTGCATCTAAAGGTGCATCACCACCCGTAGATGCTTTTTCAGCGAGTCTGCGGCAAGTTTCAGTATCGGTTGCATCTTTGATAAGGCGCACCATTAAATCGTTCAAATGTTCCACTTCATGTTTTTCGGTAGTTGCCTTGATGTGACCGCCGCCGATGCCCGAATCATCCGTTAAAAAAACGTAGGTTCCGCCCGTCGTCACACCTAAACTTTTCATCAAGTATTCCACATTTTTGTCAATGCCAGAAGCCGTGATTGGGATGATGCGAATGCCTTTTTGAGCCGCTTTTTGAGTCAAACGGTGTAATTTTTCAATATTTTCGGGTGTCAAATGGGGCGGTGCGTCCAAAATCAAGAACATAATGCGTGCGAGTGCATTTTCAGACCATTTCAAAGAATCAATGCCCGCTTCCAAACCTTCTGGCACGGCTTCTTCAAAATCGCCGCCGCCACCTGCGAATTGATTGCGAATGAATGCCAAATTTTGTTTCAAACTTTTGCCAAATGGAAAAATTCTTGTTACATATTCGTCGGTGAAATCCCTATAAAATACGCTTGCCGTCCGAATATCCAACGATTGATTATTCATTTTGACGCGCCGAATCACATCCACCACTTCCGATTTCAAATACGCAATTTCATCACCCATCGAACCTGTCGCGTCCACCACAAAGGCAATATCCAAACCCGTCAACGCACTGCATGAAGCATTGATTTTCAACGTATTAAGACTGGTTTTAAAGGTTTTTGCATTTTTGAAATCAAATGTTTTTCCATTATGTAAAACCTTGAAAACCAAATTTGTATATTTTCCACCGAACAAACCTGACCATAATTCAGCATTCCCATGATTATCCGTCCTTGATTCCCAAACAAGAGCGCCATCGGTTGCCAATAAGCGTACTTGTGCATCCGCAATTGGTTGATTTTCAGCACCAACGACATTGACAGCATAGCGGTCATCAAAATTATATTTCCAATTTTTATGATACGTACTAAATGCCGTATCAATGGAACGCAACCAAAAATTCCAATTTTTAAGGTCAGACCATTCCCCTGCGGTGAGTTGCCCTGCTTTTTGTTCAGGTTCATCTGGGAGGGATTCATCGGCGGTTTCGGCATCCATTTTCGCTTTTTCGGTAGCCGAAGCGGTTTCTAAAAAAGTTGGTTTTGCTTTGCGCGAATCCTCCATTGCTGCATCTGCTTTGGTTATTTTCTTAGATTCACCATCGAGTGTGGTGCTTGTGGTTGTAATTGTTTTATATTCTTCAGCAATTTCAACTTTTTCTTTTGCGATTTTAGCAGCCTCTGTCAGTTTTGTGGCGAGCGGTGTTGCAGGCGCACGACTATAATCAGAAAAAGAATCATCGGCTACTTCGCTTTCTATTGCAGGGGAAGCCACTTTGGGGGCACTTGCGCTTTTAGTACGCTTTTCAATAGCTGCTCTTTTGTCATATATCGCCCGAGCTGCTTCTGCTTTTGCCGTTTTTGCTACTTCAACTTCCCGCCTAAAACTGGGTTCCGCAGGGGGGGGGCGGTGGTGCAGGCATCGGCGTGGCAGAGCGACTTGGCTCACTGGATCTTGTAATAGTTGAGCCTCTTGGAGCTGCTTTTTTAGCACCTTTTCCCGCAGGTGCCCCGTGCAATTCTTTCGTTTCAGAATATACAGCCGTTGCTTTACGTTTTACGGTATATTCACCTGTCACGACAACTGATTCTAATATTTTGCTGGCTTCTTCTAAAAAAAAATCTTGTTTTGTAAATTTGCCATTTTCTGATTTAATATTTGTTATTTTTTTAGTAACGAACCCAACGAATGACACTTCAATATCATGTGTACCCGTAGGCAATGTCAAGCGATACATGCCATCTACGTCGGTTGTTGCACCTCGTTTGATGGAACCAATGGTTTGAATGGTCGCGCCAATTAGGGCATCCCCTTTTTCATCCGTGACTTTGCCTTGAATGCCTCCCGTTTGAGCGAAAAGCGCAGTTGCTGCGAAAAGACAAATCAATAAATAGAATATTTTTTGCATCTGAATAGGATTTGAAAATGAAAACATTGTTTTATAGGGAGATGCAAATGCCATTCAAATTGCACATACAGTAATTGTTTTTTGAGGTTATTTTATGGCTGCTTCAAAGATTTGAATAAATGGATCCATATAAAAATTGGAATAATTCAATTTGAATATTATTTTATTTTGCAAAAAGCGTCAAAAAGGCGATCGGGGAACGATTTTTTGAAATTTTGCAAAAAGCGTCAAAAAGGCGTTCGGGGAACGACTTTTTGACGCTTTTTACAAAATTTTATTTTATCAAATCGTTTTAAATAGAATGTAGATTATACAAGTGGATTTTGACGCTATTATTTCAATATTTTATTTTAAAACATAATTTAAATTCCAATTAAAATATGTTTTGCTACCCAAATTTTATTTTGCTCTTTTTAATAAAAATGAAGCATTGCATCATCAACAATTATCTCCGCCATTTATCTGTCCATAAAACAGCTGTTTCGCCCGCCACTTCTAAACCTGCATTTCTGCCATCGCCTTCAAACTGCAAAATACCGCGTTCACAAAAACGAATCTGAATAATCGCTTGCAAACTTTCACTCATTTTTCCCGTCATTTCGCCTTGAATCGGCGAAATTAAATTGCCTGTTCCTGCTTTCGTCGCAACGATGTCCAATTGATATTGACTATCTTTGAAACTTAAAAAGACTTGATTATCAATCAGTTGCGCTTTCATTTTCGCGCCTGTGTAGGTTGCAAAACGGTGTAATTTGCCTTTAAACCAAAAGCCAACGATGTAACCAATGAAATGCGTCCCCAAAAATGGGATGTGCGCAACCGATGCAATCAGTGAAATGGGTTCATTCAAATTGGCATTAAAATGATTGGTTTGCAGCCAAATCCAACCACGCGGGAACGAAATGCCCCAATCTTTTTCAATATAACCGCGCCCACCCTTAAAATCAATTATTTCACCATTGATTTCCAGTGAACCTATAATATTATGATTTAAACTCACGACTCCATGATAGCATTCCATAAACGGCACAAACGAAAACCAACCCATAATCCCTGGCGCACCTAACATTTTCGTCCAAGGGATTGGATTTTGAAATTGCAGTTGTCCTACCATATTAGGCAAATTGACTTTCAAGGAATGCATAGAGAATTGATTATCAGCGAGTTGCAAATTAAAGTCATATTCAGAAGGCACAAAATCGGTTGCTAAAAAACGATGATAGGTTGCGGTACATTGTTTGCCATCCAAAACTTGTATGAACGCATGTGCCGTTCCATCGGGCGACATCGAGATGCCAGGGATAAACGCAAACGCATATTTTTCGGTTTTATCAACGATTTTGAGGTACCAACCTTCAAAATAACGGTGCGTTTTGCCCCAACCGTGATACATGTCGGGATGCCAAGTGGCGCGAAGTCGGCGAATTAAATGATTCATCATTATTTTTTCTTTTCGCGCCAAAAGTAAGGCGAATTTTAATAATTTGCGGGCGAATTTTAAAAAGAAAACTTATTTATTAAAAATGAATATTGAAATTTTTCAATTTGATGAGCACCATTTAACTGAATTGACTGCATTGAGTCTGCAAACGTTCATAGATGGTTTCCAAAAAGTAACCAATCCAGAACCATTTCAAAACTATATTGTCAAAGCATTCGCCACTGAGACGATGCGCGAGGAAATCACGCACCCTCAAGCTGTGTTTTATGGTTTACGCGTATCGGGCGAGTTGGCAGGTTATTGGAAATTGCGTTGGGATAGGTACACCGATTTCAACGCGCCAAAACCCATGTTAGAATTGCAACGTATTTACTTTTTGGAAAAATATTGGAGTCAAGGTTTGGGCAAAAACGCCTTGCAATGGATCGAACAATTTGCAAAAGACCATTCTTTTAAATCCGTTATCTTATTGGCATATACCGAGAATCATGCAGCGCGCCGCTTCTATTTTCGGGAAGGATATCGAGACATCGGGCGGGCAGACTTCCAATTTGGAGGCGAAATACATAAAGATTTTGTAATGTGTAAAAATTTGTAATTAAATATTTTATATATGATTGAAAAATATATAATAATTCATTTGAAAAAAAAATGAAAATAATTGTCAAAATAACTGTTAAAATTTTGTGAATATGAGAGTTAATACTACTTTTATAGTCAAATTCAGAAAAGTTTCATTTCGTTCAATTTAACAACAGAAAAAGTTTTATGAAACAAACCGTACTTAGTGTTTTAGCGGTAGCTTTATCGCTTAGCACCATGAATGCCCAATCAGATGGCAAACCATGGGGATTGTCGTATAGATACAATTTCTATGACTATTTTTCAGATGCCAATTTCCCCGCATTCAACCGTTTCGACGAGACGACTCGGGGAGCTGAAGTGGGTGCATTGTACAATTTTAATCAGTATTTTGCTTTAAACGTTCCATTACGTTTAGCAACAGTCACGCCAAAAGGTACGATTGCAGGTACTTATTTGTCTCCACAATCGTTATTCGGCATTGATGCGTTGTTGAATTTCAAATTTTTTGGGGATAAAAACTGGTTTTTGTCGCCTTACGCAGTATTAGGCGTGAGCAATCAATGGTTGAACAGCACTCATGATTTGGGTATTCCATTTGGAGTGGGCTTAAATTTCAAAATGGGTGATGGAGTGAACCTTAATTTACAGTCATTGCGTCGCGCCTCTACGACAGATAATCGCGGTAGCTGGATTCACGGTGTCGGGTTGACTTTTGATTTTGGTGGTAGTGTTGCAACGGAAGAGAAACCAATCGAAGCACCTGCGCCTCCAAAAATCGCAGTGGTAGATAATTCAAAAGCAGAAGCGGCGGCGGCAGCAGCAAAAGCGAAAGCAGAAGCGGAGGCAGCAGCAGCAAAAGCTGAATCGGAAGCAGCAGCAGCGAAAGCAGAGGCAGAAGCAGCAGCAGCAAGGGCAAAAGCAGATGCAGAAGCAGCAGCTATGAAAGCAAAAGCAGATGCAGAAGCGAGAGCAGCGGCGGCGGCGGCAGCAGCAGCAGCTAACAAAGATAGCGACGGTGATGGTGTATTAGATAGAGATGATAAGTGTCCAACAGCAGCAGGCCCCGCGTCTAACGGCGGTTGCCCTGTCGCAGCACCAAAACCAGAAGCACCAAAACCATCGGCTCCTGTAACGGAAGAAATCAAAAAAGAAATCGCTTATGCGACGGAGTTGGTTCAATTCCAAACGGGCAGTTCTGTATTGTCAGGTGGTTCCAATGCTGTTTTGGACAAAGTGGCAGCGATTATGATTAAAAACCCAGGTTTGAAATTGAGCATCGGCGGTCACACGGATAGTCAAGGGAATGAAAATACGAATCGTTCCTTGTCGGCAGCGCGTGCGAAGTCTTGCCATAGCTACTTAGTGGCGAAAGGGGTGACGGGTACGCGGATGACACATGCAGGTTACGGTTCTTCTCAACCGAGAGCCGATAACAAAACCGCTGAAGGTCGTTCTGCAAATCGCCGTGTAGAATTTAACGTAAGTAATTAAGAATCATTGAGTTATAACCTTTGATGAAAGAGAAAGGAATTAAGAGCGATGTTCTTAATTCCTTTTCTTTTGTCATTCCGCTTGTCATTCCGTAGAAATCAATGCACTAATGCAGGAACCAACTCCGCAGTCATCGTGATTTCTGTTTTCAATAGTTTTGAAATCGGGCAATTCACTTTCGCATCTTCGGCTGCTTTTGCGAATTGTTCTGCGGTGATTTTTGGAACGGTCGCCTTCACAGAAAGGTGAATATTTGGAATCGCGCCATTTAAAAAAGTGACAGTGGATTTAGCATCAATATTTTCTGCTGTAAAACCCGCTTCGTTCAAAACAAAACTTAACTTCATGCTGAAACAGCCTGCATGTGCTGCCGCGATGAGTTCTTCAGGATTCGTTCCTTTGCCGTCCTCGAAACGCGCTTTAAACGAATTTGGGGCATTGTGTAAAACGCCACTTTGAGTGGAAACGGTTCCTTTGCCTTCTTTACCTGTGCCTTTCCAATTGGCATTTGCACTTCTTTTCATTGGTAATAGTTTTAATTTGAATGATTAAATGATTGATAATCAGTTGTTTAGATGAGCATAATATGGATTGAATCAACTGATTGCTATGGCTAAACGTTTGAAATCGAAAACGGTTCAAAAAAAAATGAATAGTGCAAACGCATAGGTATATAGGGAACATAGGGGGCATCCATTTTCAAATGAATGCCCCCTATGTTCCCTATATACCTATGTGTTTGCACTATTGGAATAACCGTTTAGACTGCTCTGCAAAATCTTTTTCGCTCAACATGCCGCGTTCACGCAAAGACGCAAGATGTTTTAATCTATCTAAAAGTCCTTGATTTTCAATGGTTTCGACGCGTTTATAACTATTTTTGACAAAAGGTTCAAACTCTGGTTGAATCCGCAAAAAAGCTAATGTATCTTCTTTTTTGATTTTGTCAAAATCTTTGAAACCGTTTTGAATCGCTTTTTCCAAATGATATAAGGCTAAATTTGTATTTTCCTCCTCCGAATAGC
Source organism: Bacteroidota bacterium (assembly GCA_041192405.1). Lineage (GTDB taxonomy): Bacteria > Bacteroidota > Bacteroidia > Chitinophagales > Saprospiraceae > JAAFJT01. The sequence continues at coordinate 8,882 of JBEEMZ010000045.1, forward strand.
AACACGCCAATTGCCAATGTAATAAATTATCTTTTGCATCTATATCAATCGCTTTTCCAAACGCTTCAATCGCGCCTCTGAAATCATATTCAGCCTGTTTTTTCAAACCTTCCTGCCGCAAAACTTCAATTTGCGCCCGTTGCGCACTTGTCAAACCGCCTGTATTGACCACAGGAGGCGGTGCGGGTTCGTAACGGGGCGGATATTGTTGCTGTTTAGGTGGAAATTGTGGCGGATATTGTTGATTTTGAGGCGGATAACCTTGATTTTTACGATTTTGATCGTCTTTCCACGATTTGGTATTATACTTTTTATTAAACTCATTTTTATCCATCGTCAAAAGAATAATCCCCTGAATGAGCCCAAGCAAAACCGACCATTTCGCAAGGTGCGAAAAGGTGAATGCAATCGCCATGATGCCTAAGCCAAAATTGCCTAAGTAAAAAAATTGTACCCCAAAGACTCCAAGAAATAGGCTTAGTAAACCTGCGGTCGTTTTATTTTTCATAAAGATGAATGATTTTCATTGATATTAAGTAATGATGAATGATGAATTTTACAATCAATTGATTATCAATTAAATATAGAATTCATAAACAATGTTTGTTTTTGCTCAATTACTTAGATGCAAAAATAACAACTATTCCGTAAAAATCATTCCCATTTTTCGACAAAAACGATTAAAAAAATGATGAATTTGTAAATTCATCATTCATCATTTATCATTGATTATTGATCATTCAAAAAATCGCATTCGTATTCAAAAAGTCTTCTAAATGACGATTGAAAATAATGGGATGTTCCATCATCGGAGCATGCCCGCATTTGTCCACCCACATCAATTGAGAATTTTCAATCAATTCATGAAACTTTTCGCCCACAAATGGCGGCGTAACAATATCATTTTTGCCCCAAATCAATAAAGTTGGTGCTTTAATTTGGTGTAATTTGTCAGACAAATTGTGTCGAATCGCGGATTTGGACGTTGCCACAATCCGAATCGCTTTGGAACGGTCATTCACCGTCGAAAAAATATCATCAATCAATTCTTTATCTGCCACTTCGGGATTATAAAACGTTTCACGGGCTTTGGCGGCGATGTAATCGTAATCGCCCCGACGCGGAAATGTATTGCCCATCGCGCTCTCAAATAAGCCTGAACTTCCTGTCAAAATAACCGATTGCACTCGATGCGGACACGCGAGCGTGTACAACAACGCAATATGTCCGCCAAGCGAATTTCCTAACAAATGTATTTTATCATAACGTTTAAATTCCACAAAATCAACCACATAATCCACAAATCCTTGAATAGAAACGTTATAGATAGGCAATTCGTAAATCGGCAACATGGGCACGACCACATTATGTGTTTTGGAAAAATGGTTAATGACGGCGGTGAAATTGCTCAACGCACCCATTAAACCATGTAGTAATACCAACGTTTCTGGATGATTTGTACCAGTTTCGATGTATTTAAATTTCTCCTCTTCTTTAAGCGTGTAATTCATTGACATAAATTTCTTTGAGGCAAAGGTATAAAAAATTTAAAATTTCTTTGCCATCGCAAAAAAAAATTGGTGAATATTCGCTAAAAATCCTAATTGAATCTACCGTTTCAAAAAAGCTGCTGCCAAATCAATGAAAATACGTTCAAAAATAGCCAAACCAAGCCAATCACCAAATCTAAAAGCATCAATCCAACCATAAAAAGGCTTCTACCTGTACTTGGTGGATTTGGATTTTCCACATAATATTTGACCGAACACCAAGACGCAATCAGTCGTCGGTTACATTTCGTCGGTACAGGCTTATTTTTAGTCATTTTGTTTGCAAGTTTGTACACAGAACGATATAATATGTTACAGTTTGTTTTTTTAGCAGAATATGATTTTTCATGGGTAGAGCATTTCTTCTTTGAAAAAAATAAACCTGCTACTTTTGAATATCCGCTTATGAGTTTAGTATCCGATTTCATCATGTTTTGGCACATTTTGACGGGGCAATTGCCAGAACAATTGAGACAAGCGAAAGAAAAAGTATTAAATTCGTAAATTTTGCATACACGGAGTCATCCCAAATTAGAGATGACTCTGTTTATGCTTAAAAAAAATATATTGTGCAAGCACACGAATTTTAACATTTGGACGTTATACTAAAAAAAACTTGTTAAGTTATGGCTGTAAACAATACGAAAATCTTACTCGTCGAAGATGACCCCAATTTTGGCGACGTGCTGCGCTCCTATTTGGAGATGAATGATTATGATGTGACCTTGGCGACCGACGGTCAAGCGGGATGGGAAGCCTTTAAAAAAGGGAATCACCAATTTAAATTGTGTATTTTGGACGTAATGATGCCCAAAAAAGATGGTTTTACGCTCGCTAAAGAAATTAAAGAACGTGATAAAGAAGTCCCTGTCATTTTCCTAACCGCCAAAACCATGAAAGATGATGTCTTGAATGGTTTCAAACTCGGTGCGGATGATTATATTTCAAAACCTTTTAATTCGGAAGAATTATTATTCCGTATCCAAGCGGTTTTAAAACGCACTCAGCCCAAAGCGGATGCCAAAGATGAAATTAAAGAATATAAAATTGGCAAATATCATTTCAATTATCCGTTGCGGATATTGAGTTTGGAAGGGCATCCCGAATCGGATTCGGCAAAATTGTCGCCGAAAGAAGCGCAATTATTGAAAATGTTTTGCAATCATCTGAATGATATATTGCCGCGTTCGGAAGCGTTGACGAAGATTTGGGGGCAAGATGATTACTTTACAGCGCGGAGTATGGACGTTTTTGTAACCAAATTGCGCAAATATTTGGCGGGTGACCCCTTGATTGAGATTGTCAATATTCATGGCAATGGGTTTCAATTGTTGATTAAACACGAATGAGTTTCCTATCTATCACTAAATGAGTTCAAAAATGCACCTATTTTGCAAAAATAGGTGCATTTTTTAGTATTTTATTGCGTTAACTTGACAATAAACCTTTATTTATACGGCTCTTTTTTCTGAATTATACCCACATAAATGTCTAAATCTTTCCGTACCTTTGCGAACGCTTACGGTTTTTCAATTATATAATGAATCTAAAAATTATCTCTGCGGGGGCGGGTAGTGGCAAAACGTATCGCCTAACCCAAGAAATGTTCGCGCTCTTGCAATCAGGCGTGCGGGCGAGTGGTATCATTGCCACCACATTTACTAAAAAAGCGGCGGCTGAATTACAAGAGCGCGTCCGCACTAAATTGTTGGAAGAAGGCTTGACACAAGCCGCGAATGACCTTTCTAACGCGCTCATTGGAACAGTTAACTCATTGGGAGTCAAGCTTTTAAAGCGATTTGCGTTTGAAGCAGGCGTGTCACCGCAAACCGATGTCATTGCCGAAGAAGACCAACAAATGATGTTTAATTTGTCGCTTTCGCAAATTTTGACCCACGATAGAGTCGAACGAATGAATATTTTAGCGGATAAGTTGGGTGTGAATAAAAAAGCAACCCACGATTGGCGAAAAGATATTAAAAATATTACGGATGTGGCGCGGAGCAATAATTTCACTATTGAAATCTTGCAAAAAAGTAAGCATTTATCCTTTCAAACGTTTCAAAAAATCATCCTTTCAGAAGTTGAGCAGACGCATGAAGAAGCTATTTTCGGACAAGAAATGATGCGCATTTCAAACGAAATGTTGTTAAATGGTGTTTCAAATCATTACAACAATATAATTACGCCTGAAACGGAGCAGTGGAATACGCGTGTTTTCCATGAAAAACTAAACGAATTGTTGTTAATGGCGGTGTCAAAATTGCAATCGGGCAAAGATACGACCAAAGTAACAACTGCCGTCATCAATGATTTTAAATTATATTTGCGTGAAATTGGTTTGCGCGGAACTTTATATTGGCATCAAATCGTGCGCATTTCCAAAGCAGAAGTGGGTGCGAAAAGTCGAGAGCATGTTCAAGAAGTAAAAGATTATGCACAAAAACATTTGCAACTGCCTGAATTTCAACAAGATATACATGATTATATTGAATTAATGTTTGATGTTTCGGCAGATGCATTGAAAGAGTTTGACCGTTATAAAAAACAACGGGGTTTGATTGATTATATTGATATGGAAGTGCATATCAATCGGTTGATGGACAATCCTGCCGTTTGTGAAGTGTTGGCGGATGAGTTGGATTTGTTGATGGTGGACGAATTTCAAGATACTTCGCCGATTCAATTGGAGATTTTTTTGAAAATGTCGCGGGTTGCGAAGCATTCGATTTGGGTTGGCGACCCCAAACAATCTATTTACGGGTTTCGCGGCGCGGATCCGCAACTCATGCAAGCGATTATTGAACAAACGGGTGGCATCAAATCCGAAGATATTTTAACGATTTCGTGGCGGAGTCGTCCTGATTTAGTCTATTTGTCAAACAGTTTGTTTTGTAAAACATTTCAAGATTTACCAAAAGTACAAATTGCATTAAATCCCAAACGAGTAGATGAAAAAGGGCAAAAGGAAGCAATGATACATTGGCATTTCAATCCCGATGAGGGCAAAAAAGCATTTGGAAGCCCTTGGGCGGAAAATTGTATTGCAGATTCTTTGCAATTGTTTTTGAATCAAAATGTTTTGATTTTACCAAAAGGTAAATCTAAAACACGCGCCATTTTGCCGAAAGATATTGTGATTTTATGCCGTTCCAATAAAACTTGTAATTTAATGGCAGAAGCCTTGCATCGGGCGGGTTTGAAAGCATCTATTTCACGCAATGGTTTATTACAAACAGCTGAGGCTAAATTAGTTATAGCGTGTTTACGCTTTATTTTAAATCGTCATGATTCATTGGCAATTGCGGAAATTTTAGTATTGGCTGACCATCAAGATATTGGTGCGGTTTTGGACGACCGTTTGAATTATTTAGCACAATTGGGCGATAAATATGATTGGCGTTGGGCGATTGAGAACCCGTTGATATTGAAAATCAATGAGTTACGTAAAGGGGTGACTGAATTATCGCCTGTTGAGATTCTAAACTTAATGTTGGAAGAGTTGGATTTGCGGCGCATCGTTTCGAGTTTCGGAACCGCGTTTCAACGCATCGAAAATATGGATCAATTGCGTTATTTCGCAAAACATTACGAAGATAATTGTACGCGATTGCATATTGCCGCGTCGCTTGGCGGTTTTTTGGTATGGTTGAATGAACTTTCGAGGGCAGAAAAGGATGCGCAAAGTGCGGGCGAATCCGCCGATGCGGTGCATGTGATGACATATCATAAAAGCAAAGGCTTGGAATTTCCTGTTGTGATTCTGCACGATTTGGATAATACTTTGCGCAATGAAGTTTGGGGCGTACATATTATTCCCGAAAAGGAGACGGTTGATTTAGATAACTTATTGGGAAACAGGTGGTTACGCTTTTGGATTAATCCTTATGCCGACCAAAGCAAAAATACAAAATTGCAAAACGCGATTGATGCAAGTGAGGCTAAAAAGATGGTGACGGCGGCGGCTTTGGCAGAAGAAGCGCGTTTGTTGTATGTGGGCATCACGCGGGCGCGAGATTATTTGATTTTCCCAACAACGCCCACACCTACAAGGTGGTTGAATCGGGCTTGGCATCAAAATGAGGAAACTTCGACTTTTGAGAAGGGAAATCATACCGTTTTTGAATGGGAAAAGCGTTATTTGAACAAGTATTTTGAAGAAACTTGGCATTCAAAATTGTTCACATACGCAGATGCACCGCCTGAAACGATTCGATTTTTAGAGGAACGGGCGGGTAAAAAAGCAGGAAAAGCGTATAAAATTGATGCAGAACGCGATTATTTTGCGTATGAAATGAATTTTAGTTTTAATGCGACAGAGCGTTATACGCCTGTAATGCTGATTAAAGATGCGGATCAAACAAGTCGGGTTGCGAAGTTGACTCGTGCGTTTTGGCATGGGGATAATCCTGCGTATTCGGAAGTGCAACGGTTGCAAATTGCGAAGAATATGTTGGAACGCTTTGAGTTAGATGATGTGATTGATTATCATGTGTTGCCGAAACAAATGACGGATTTTTATAATTTTATTGATAAAAAGTTTAAAAAATCGGTGTTGAAGCGGCGGTATCCTGTGCGGTATCATCATCGAAAACGGTTGTTTGAAGGGCAAATCGATTGTCTCGTGGAACATGAACGCGGGATTGCGATTTTTCAAACCAATGATTATGTTGGGAATCCGATGAAATTGCGGGCGGAAGCGATTAAACAAACGGGTTTTTTATATTTGTGTCAGAAAATGTTGGCACAGACGCGGGATGTTTCTGAAATTGCCACTTTTGCGCATTTTCCTTTGATGGGCGTTGTGATTGAGATTCATTTGAAACACATATAGATATAGGAAACATAGATTTTGAAACATATAGGGACATAGGACATATAGAAGGTTGAAAATCAATGCTTTATATGCCTTATGTCTCTATGTGTTTCAAACACGATGTCTCCTATATCCATAGTGTTTCAAAAAATCGCAAACTCAACGCGCCGATTTCGAGCATGACCTTCAGGCGTGTCTTCCTGACTCACAGGGCGCGTCCCGCCATAACCTACAAACGTAACTCGTTGATTATCAATGCCTTTGTCAATCAAATATTGAGCAACCGCTTGTGCACGTTCTTGGGAGAGTTTGAAATTACTGTTCGCATTCCCAATATAATCGGTATGCCCTTCCACCCGAATTGCCTTTTTGGGAAACTTTTTCAACATCGCTGCCAACTTATCCAACTCTTCAAAAGACGCAGGATACATCACACTGGTAGATTTTTCAAATAAAACATTTTGTGCTACGTAACGCGTCACCGTATCTAAATTCACCGTTTTGATGGGATTATTTTTAGGTTTTGGCTTGACCGTTACAGGCGATTTTGCAGGCGGAACAGGTGGCTTGGGTGGAACAGGTTTGGAAAAATCAGATGTGTAAAAATATTGACTTTCAATGACTTGTGGATTTGGTTTTGAACCAAAAGGCTTCCATTTGGGTATCGGCTGATTCGGAAAATTCCATAATAAATGAATTTCACCTTCGAGTAGCCCATTGAAATATTCCACCTTCAAATCATAATACGTGCCTTCCTGCATCGAAACTTGTCCACTAAAATCTTTGGAATCATTTAAACTCCAAGCGTCAATCACTTGTACGCCGCCCACCCAAACGCGAATGCCATCATCCACTTTCGCCGAAAAAGTGTAAACACCCGTTTGAGGCGCACGTAATTTGCCCGTCCAGCGAATCGAATAGCGTTCGGGCGAAATGCCCGCCGCAGGTGGCTTGCCCGCCGCCCAATCAAAATCAATTTTGGCATCGGTGCGCGTGAAGATTTTGGTGGTCAAATCGTCACCTGTAAAATATTCACCTTTCAAACCTTGTTGAGCCACAAGGCGTTGCGTTAGAAAGAGGGTTGCGAAAAGCAAAAAATGGGTGATTTTCATAGAGATTTTATTTTTTTTGAATCTGTTCAAAGATACGGCAAACTTAGAGCAAGTTGCAAATTGTGGGCAAATTTTCTTTCTTTGTTCGTATCTTTGCGACGAATGTTTGAATTTTAGTACCTATTTTGATAAAATTATGACTCAACCCGCGTTATTTGGATTAAAAAATTCTAACAGAGATTTTACCAATAAAGATACTTGGTGTAAAAATCAATTTAATTCGTCATTTCCTGCGGCTTTAGCGTGTTTTATGCACAGCAAAAGCATCAATCCTGTGTATTTAAATTTGGATGAAAGTTTGAAGGTCGTTCATAAAATGATAACCGTTACACAACTTTTTGGAATTGAACCAACTACACCTGATTTATTTTTTGCTTTTGAAAGCGATTACACGCCTTATCAACAACTTGTTATTGGGAATATTCCACGAATTGATTTGGTTATCCAAAATATTGCAACCCAAACTTGTTTGCGCGGGTTGGAAATCAAACTAACCGCGCTACCAGACCATACGACTTGTGATGCTTCTGAGGATAAATTTGGTTCTGAAATTGTGATTCGCCCTGATAGTATTGTGTATTTGGCATTAAGTATTGCCATGCAATATCGTCAAAAAAATATTGATTTACAGCAACTTATAGGTAATGATTTTGACAATATCAAAGATTGGTCAGACGGTCTTCACGTAATGCCTTTGATTCCAAAAATGATTTCCGTTATTGATTCGATTTTATTGGCAAACCTTGATAAACAAGAACCATTGATTATTCAACCTGTTTGGAAAACGATTGGCAAATCGCCGCAATTGGCAAATAATTGTTTGGATATTTTTGTTTGGAGCAACTTTGCATTCACACGATTGTTTCTAAATGTGGCAAAAGCGGAATTGAAAAATGAAAATAAGATTACACGACAACTTCGTTCGGTGATTTGGTTATTTAAAATGCTCTTTGATTTCAGTCAACATCAAAAAATAAATCATATAAAAGTCATTGATGAACTGTCTTTTAATACCAAAAATGATAAAGCATTCGCGGTAAGCGGCAAGATTTCATACCCATTTATGACGTGCGCCGAGTTGACGAATCCGAGAATTACGAAATCTGATATAAAAAATATTATACTTGGTGGTGGTCATTTAATGCTCAGTCCAGAACGAAGGTTTGATGCCATTATTTACAATTCACCAAATCTTTTTGAACTATGATAAAAGTTATAGATTTATTCGCAGGCGGCGGCGGATTATCACTCGGTTTCCAAAATGCGGGCTTTGAAATTAAAGCGGCTTTTGATAACTGGTTGCCTGCCATTGAAATATATAAACAAAATTTTAATCATCCAATATTTCAAAAGGATTTGTCAAATCAACAAAATATTGTTTTTTTGAAATCCTATCAACCTGATATGATTATCGGGGGACCGCCTTGCCAAGATTTTTCAAGTGCGGGCAAGCGAAATGAACAAGATAAAGCCGATTTAACGATTGATTTTGCACAAATTGTGAGCCATTTACGTCCTAAAATTTTTGTAATGGAAAATGTGGCACGCATCACCACCACAAAAACGCTCGCAAAAGCAATTGAGATTTTTAAAACGCATGGCTATGGACTTTCTTCTCAAATTCTGGATGCGAGTTTGTGCAAAGTGCCGCAATTACGAAAGCGTTTTTTTTTAATTGGCGTTCTGAATGAGGTTGACGATGTTTTAAAACCTTATTTATTGAATGAGTTGTCCCTAAATCCAATTTCGATTTTTGATTATTTGGGTAATAGTTTAGGAACAGAACATTATTATCGGCATCCGCGCAGTTATGCACGTCGCGGTGTATTCAGTATTCACGAGCCGAGTCCGACGATTCGCGGAGTCAATCGCCCCATTCCAAAAACATATCAATTTCATGAAGGCGATACTTGTAAAACATTAGAAAAAATACGACCTTTGACCACAATTGAACGAAGCTATATTCAAACTTTTCCGTCTCATTTTAAGTGGGTCTGGCAAAACAAATCGGACTTAGAACAAATGATTGGCAATGCCGTACCCGTTAAGTTGGCAGAATACGTCGCAAATGCTCTCAACCGTTACATTATAGATAAAAACCTGATTTTCTAAATATGGCAAACTTGGATATTAACAGAGATCGTCAATACACGATTATGGGCGTTTTTGCACTGACGGCACTCATTATGCTGTTTCGAGCCGCCCAATTACAACTTGTGGATTCGTCGTATCGCCGACAAGCGGAAGCGATTACCATTGAAAAAGACGTGAAATATCCGTCTCGCGGGGTCATTTATGACCGAAATGGGGCGTTATTAGTCTATAACAACCCGCTTTACGACCTCATGGTGACGTATAAACATATTGATAAAAATATGGATACCATGAAATTTTGTCGGTTGCTCGGCATTGATACGGTGACGTTTAAAGCCAATTTGAGTAAGAATTGGGCTACTAAAAAATTCTCAAAATCGTTGCCATTTGCATTCCAAACCATGATTCAACCTGAAGTATATGCGCGATTTCAGGAAAGTTTGAGTGAATTTCCTGGTTTTTTCGTGGTGGTGCGCAATGTGCGCGGGTTTCCGCAACGAAATGGGGCGACGATGTTGGGTTATTTGAGCGAGGTGAATGAAAAACAAATTACAGATTCGTTGGGTGTGTATGAATCGGGCGATTATATTGGCGCGAGTGGACTCGAAAAACAATATGAATACGTGTTGCGCGGCAAAAAAGGGTATAGTTACATCTTGAAAGATAAATTAGGCCGTTTGGTGGGCCCGTGGAAAAATGGTTCGGCAGATTCGGCTTCTACGCCTGGCACCGATTTGGTCAGCACGATTGACATCAAATTACAGGCTTTGGGAGAGCGATTAATGACGGGCAAAATTGGTGCGGTCGTCGCTATTGAACCTGCAACAGGCGAGATTTTAGCGATGGTGAGTTCGCCGACGTATGACCCTGAGCGCATGTCTATCAACAAAGGGCGTAGTGAAATGATCAAAACCTTGATGCGCGACTCGTTGAAACCGCTTTTTGACCGCACTTGCAAAGCGGAATATCCGCCTGGTTCGATTTTCAAACCGATGATGGGGCTGATTGCGATGCAGCAAGGTGTTTGGAGTGGTAGCAATGGGACAGGTTGTGCGCATGGTTTCCATTACGGCAGTTTGACGATTAAATGTCATGGACATCCTGCGGCGGGCAATATGTCCGATGCGATTGCGCATTCTTGTAATAATTATTTTTGTTTAGTGTTTCGTTCGATGGTGGATCGGTATGGAATGCGCAGTGCACGGCAAGGTTTGGATACGTTGAATTCGATGATTTATAAATTTGGGATGGGTCGCCCGCTTGGGATTGACTTCCCTGGTGAAAAAGATGGCAATATTCCGACCTCCAAATATTATGACCGCGTGTATAAACGAGATAAATTTTGGTATTCGACAGGAATTGTTTCCTTAGGCATCGGGCAGGGCGAGAATCAGATGACTTCGGTTCAAATGGCGAATTTGGGGGCGGTGATTGCGAATCGAGGTTGGTTTATCACACCGCATTTGATTAAGGAGATGAAAAATGGGCGCAAAATCAATCCAAAATACACCGAAAAACGCAGCAGTGGCATTGATGTACCCCATTTTGAATCGGTGATTGACGGGATGCGACAAGTGATTGAGTCTGGAACGGGTAGCAATGCGCGGCTTGATGGCATCACGATTTGCGGCAAAACGGGGACTTCGCAAAATCCACATGGGGCGGATAGTTCTGTGTTTATGGCATTCGCGCCGAAGGATGACCCGAAAATTGCGATTGCCGTATATGTGGAAAATGGTGGTTGGGGCAATGATTTTGCTGCGCCGATTTCGGGGTTGATGGTAGAACAGTATCTTAAAGGTAATATTCCTGCGCATCGGCAAGGCATTATTTCTCGGATGGAACGCTCGCATTTGGCACATGGTTCGGGACGAGGTTATTATGTGTCGAAAGCGCAATAAATAATTTCCATTTCGCTTCCTTAAAGTGGCTACCTCAAAAGCATTGAGGCAGCCACTTTCATCTAAGAAAAGGATAATGGGTTTTTATAAAATATTGATTATCAATGATTTATAAAAACAATCATCCTGTAATTCATTTTTTTAAATTGTACCAACTGATGTTTTTTGTAGGCTATACAGTCACATATCTATTGTAAGAACGTTTTTCTACGGATTTGTCTATATAAGCAATTGTCTTGTTAGACGTGACAAGCGATTTCGGATTGTGGATTTCGGATTGTTGTGTTTTGTGGAGGCGGATGTGCCACAACATTCCGCAATCCGCAATCCATAATCCGAAATTCGGTAATTTTGGCATTTTTTTCGGGTCGGTACAATCCTTGCCCTTACATCAATTGAGCTTTCTAACGCTTTTTCGACTTGGTTAACTGACAGATTGTCAGCAGTTTTAAAATCATCTAAAATTGTCATAATATGTTTGATGAACTTTTGCAATCCATGGCTCCTACCGAAGACGCGAATGAAGTCGTGACGGGGATGCCTGTGATGGTCGTGGATGAAGATAATGATGATATCAAACGGCAGGAAACCGCACCCGCGATTTTGCCGATTTTGCCACTGAAAAATACGGTTTTGTTTCCAGGTGTCATTATTCCGATTACAGTTGGACGCGAAAAATCCATTCGAGCTGTTCAAAAAGCCTTTGATAGCCATAAATTAATTGGCGTTTTGGCGCAACGCGATAGTAATAGTGATTCGGTTGCGGCACCCGATTTGTATGAAATTGGGACGGTTGCACGGATTTTGCGGTTGTTGAAGATGCCTGACGGTTCGACGACGGCGGTTTTACAGGGGCGGAAGCGTTTCCGCGCTATTCAAACGATTTCCGACGACCCGTACATGACTTGCGAGATTCAAACCATTGAATATGAACGCCGTGAATCTGATAATGAATTGAATTTCAATGCTTTAACAGCGAGTGTCCGCGATAAGGCGCAACGCGTTGTCGAACTTACGCCACATATTCCGAACGAAGCAAATGTGATGTTGCGCAATATTCACAATGATGTTTTTCTATTGAATTTCATCACGTCCAATATGAATGTCAAAACGCCTATCAAACAGAAGATATTGGAAATCAATAACTTAGCTGAAAAAGCAACGGTTGTTTTGCAACATTTGGATTCGGAAATGCAACATTTGGAATTGCGCGGCGAGATTGAACAAAAAGTGCGCGGCGAAGTGGATAAACAGCAACGTGATTATTTGCTCAATCAACAATTGAAAACCATTCAAGAAGAACTTGGTGGCAATTCGCAAGAACAGGAATTAAACGCGCTTGCAGAACGCGGAAAACAAAAAAAATGGTCTGAAACGGTTGCCAAACAGTTTCAAAAAGAGTTGACTAAAGTGCGGCGGATGCCTTCGCAAGCAGCAGAATATTCCATTATGTTGAATTATTTGGAAACATTATTGGATTTGCCTTGGAATGAGGTCACAGAAGACAATTTTGATTTGAAAAAGGTTCAACAAATTCTTGACCAAGATCATTTTGGTTTGGAAGATGTCAAATCAAGGATTTTGGAACATTTGGCGGTGTTGAAACTCAAAGGCGATATGAAAGCACCGATTTTATTATTGGTGGGCCCGCCAGGGGTTGGCAAAACATCTTTGGGCAAATCGGTTGCGAATGCGTTACATCGGAAATTTATTCGGATGTCATTAGGCGGTCTGCATGATGAGTCTGAAATTCGCGGTCATCGCAAGACGTATATTGGTGCGATGCCAGGTCGGATTGTGCAATCTATGCGCAAAGTGGGTTCGTCAAATCCTGTTTTTATTTTGGACGAGATTGATAAAGTCGGCACCAGTTTTCGCGGCGACCCGTCTTCGGCATTGCTCGAAGTGCTTGACCCTGAACAAAATAGTACTTTTTATGACAATTATTTGGAAACAGAATATGATTTATCCAAAGTTTTGTTCATTGCGACAGCGAATTCGTTAGAAACGATTCAACCTGCATTGATGGATAGAATGGAGATTATTCGTTTGGCGGGTTATTCTGTGGAAGAAAAAATTGAAATTGCCAAACAACATTTGGTTCCAGAGCGCAGAATTGAACATGGTTTGGAAGAAAAAGATGTCAACTTGCCCGATGAAGTGCTTGCGCAAATCATTCAAGATTATACACGGGAGGCAGGAGTGCGTTCGTTGGATAGGCGCATTGCGGGCGTGATGCGTTACGTGGCAAAAAAAGTGGCGTTTGAAGAAAAATATAAACCAAGTGTTTGCAAATCGGACTTAAAGGAAATTTTGGGTGCGGTGCGTTTTTCCAAAGAAAATTATGAAAATGATGGGATTGCGGGCGTAGCGATTGGGTTGGCATGGACGCAAGTTGGGGGTGATATTTTGTTTATTGAAACGAGTTTGTCGAAGGGCAAAGGTGCTTTGACGTTGACGGGGAATCTTGGTTCTGTGATGAAGGAATCTGCAACAACAGCATTGAGTTTCATTAAATCACACGCTGCTGACTTGGGTGTTGATGATAACTTATTGGAAACCAAAGATATACATATTCATGTTCCCGAAGGTGCGATTCCGAAAGATGGCCCTTCTGCGGGGATTACGATGTTGACGGCATTGGTTTCGGCGTTTAAGAAACAGCCTGTGAAACCGCATTTGGCGATGACGGGCGAAATTACCTTGCGTGGAAAAGTGTTGCCTGTCGGCGGGATTAAGGAAAAAGTATTGGCGGCGAAACGCGCAGGTTGCACCGATATTATATTGTGTCGGGAGAATCAGAAAGATATTGCTGAAATCACGGCGGCGTATTTGAAAGGCATGAATTTTCATTATGTAGATAAAATGATTGATGTGTTAAAAATCGCATTGAATTAAGATTTTTTTAAACACATAGGGGCGTAAAACACATAAGTTTTTTAAATATATGGAAATATAGGACACATAGTGTCTTGATTTTCAACTATCTATGTATCCTATGTCCCTATCTGTTTTAAAAAAAGTCTATGTGTCTTACGTACCTATGTGTTTAAAAATTTAATTCAACCTTATGCAAATCGTTATTTTCAGCAAAGTTTTACATGATGCAGATATTCCATACGTACAAGCGTTATTCGACCGACTGCATTCCGAAGGTATCAATTTGTACGTTTACGCGCCCTATTTAAAACAAATTGAGTCAAAAATTCACTTCAAAAAGAATATTGGTATTTTCGATGGCTATGCCGATTTTAAAATCCACCCGATTGATTTTGTACTCAGTTTGGGCGGTGATGGCACCGTTTTGAGCGCGGTAACGGAAGTTCGAGATGCGCAAGTGCCGATATTAGGCATCAATTTAGGCAGATTAGGTTTTTTGGCATCGGTCGGCAAAAAACGTATTAATGAAGCGATTGATGCGTTACTTGTTGGAAATTATATACTTGAACAACGCAAATTATTACAATTAGAATCAAATCACCCACTTTTCGGTGAAACGCCGTTTGCATTAAACGATTTCACACTCTTGAAACGCGATACATCTTCCATGATTACGATAAACGCGTTTGTGAATGGCGCGTATTTAAATTCGTATTGGGCAGACGGTTTAATCGTCGCAACGCCGACAGGCTCCACAGGTTATTCGTTAAGTTGCGGCGGACCCATCATCTTTCCAGAATCCAATAATTTTGTCATCACCGCCGTCGCGCCGCACAATTTGAACATTCGTTCTGTGATTGTTTCGGATACATCGGTCGTCAGTTTTGAAGTGGAAGGACGGGCGGACAATTTTTTATGCACGTTGGATTCCCGTTTTGAAACAGTGACTTCGGAGATACAATTGGCGGTGACAAGTGCCAATTTCAAAATAAAACTCGTGCAACTTGGCGGAGATACATTTTTAAAAACCATTCGAGCGAAATTGGCTTGGGGACAGGATGCAAGAAATCATTAAAAATTGAATACGTAAAAAATTGATTTTCAATTATAAAGGAATCTCGCGTCTAAATTTAGACGC
>JBEEMZ010000046.1:0-24203 GCA_041192405.1 Bacteroidota bacterium
TGAAGCTGCGCGTGTTCGTCACCGGCCTGAGGAACATCATGCCCTCTCCCTGACCCTCCCCCTACTGGGGAGGGAAAAGAAAGCAGATCGTCCTGCCCCAGATGCACACCATCCGTCTTGGCCAGTAACGCTAAATCAATCCGGTCATTTACAATGAACAATGCTTGTCCTGCAACAATCTTCTTCACTCGCTGACAAAAATATAAGATTTGGAATTATTGATGCAACTCAATCCTTTATTGGACAAAAAGGAAATTAGTGTGGAGTGGCCAAAAGGTGAGAAGTTTAAATTATCAAGAGTCGTTGGATTTGAATCCTTGTCTATGCAGGTGAAAAAGTCGAATGATTGGTTTGAAGTTTCGGGCAGTTTGAAAGTGGATGATACATTGGTTTTGACGATGCAAGAAGTATTAAATTTGGTAGAAAAGGAAAAAAGTCAATTTATTGAGTTGACTCCTGGTAAATTTGTCGCGTTGACGAATGAATTCCGCCGTCGTTTACGCGAAATAAACAGTTTGTTGAATCCGACGAAAGGTGGCGCGTTACAAATGCACCCTTTGGCGGCTCCTGCGTTGCAATCGTTCACAGATTTAGTACAAAATCCTGATTTAGATAAAAAATACAAAGAAAGTTTGGCAAAATTGCAAAAATCATTCAAGAAAAAGTTTGAATTGCCCAAAAATTTCAATGCAACCTTACGAACTTATCAAACAGAAGGTTTTGAATGGTTATCTCGATTGTCCGCATGGGGCGTAGGCGCGTGCCTCGCAGATGACATGGGTTTGGGCAAAACGGTTCAAGGATTGGCTTTGATATTGAGTCGTGCGTCGCAAGGGGCGACTTTGGTGCTTGCGCCCGCCTCCGTTTGCCGCAACTGGGAAGCAGAATGCCGCAAATTTACACCGACTTTGAATCCAATTTTATTTAGCGACAGCGATAGAGAAACGACTTTGGAAGGCGCGGGTGTAAACGATTTGTTGATAACGACTTATGATTTAATGGCGCGTTCGACTGAAATGTTCGCAAAAAAGGAATTTGCAACGATTATTTTGGACGAAGCGCAGGCAATTAAAAATAAAAGTACGAAACGCTCTGAAGCCGCGATGCAATTGCAAGGCGATTTCAAAATCATTATGACGGGTACGCCGATGGAAAATCACTTGGGCGAATTATGGAATTTGTTTCAATTCATAAATCCTGGATTATTGGGCAGTCCTGAGAAATTTCAAGAAAAATTTGCCTTGCCGATTGAAAAAAATGGAGATGAAGCAGCGCGTGATCAATTACGTAAGTTGTTGCAACCGTTTATGTTGCGTCGCAAAAAGGATGAAGTGTTGAAAGAATTGCCTGCAAAAACCGAAATTACATTGACCGTCGAGTTGAGCAAGCAAGAAAGAGCGTTTTATGAGGCGTTGCGGCGCAAAGCGGTTGCAGATTTGGAATCGGATACAAGCGACGAACCGAAACATCTTAAAATTTTAGCTCAAATCATGCGCTTGCGACGGGCGGCGTGTCATCCGCAATTAGTGGACGAAACGTTTGAAGGGATTGAGAGTGCTAAATTGAAATTGTTTGGAGAAGTGGTAGAAGAATTGTTAGAAAATGGTCATAAAGCATTGGTATTCAGTCAGTTTGTGGGACATTTAAGTATATTGAAAAATTATTTAGAAGAACGTGGCATCAAATATCAATATTTGGACGGGCAAACGCCTATGAAATTGCGTCAAAAACGGATTGAAGCGTTTCAAAGCGGCGAAGGTGATTTATTTTTAATCAGTTTGAAAGCGGGTGGCACGGGTTTGAACTTGACCAATGCGGATTACGTCATTCACATGGATCCGTGGTGGAATCCTGCGGTGGAAGACCAAGCAACCGACAGGGCACATAGAATTGGGCAAGAGAAGCCTGTTACCGTGTATCGTTTGGTTACAGAGAACACCATAGAGGAGAAAATTCTGAAATTGCATGAGCAGAAGCGCGATTTAGCGGATTCTTTATTGGAAGGTTCTAATATGAGTGCGCGTTTGTCGGCGGATGATTTGATGAATTTATTGAAACAAGCGTAATAGATTTTTCTATATTAGGAATTAAGGAAAATAGGTTACAGAAACTTAGGCAGTTTCTGTAACCTATTTGTTTTTTAATGTTTGTTTTATTAAATTTAAATTCAAAATAAAATTTGCTTAACAAACCATCTTTTATTTTGAATTTAAATTTATTTTGAAAATAAAAAATTGAAAATAAAAGGTTAAATCGCTTTATTTTTAGTTTCGTTCTGTTTTAAGCAATTTATCCCAATAAAAATTTGCCAAAAGCGTTCAAAACCCGCTCCCCGATCGCACTTTGCCCGTTTTTTTCAAAATAAAATGGCTTTATAATTGCATTTTTCCAATTTTTAAATGGAAAAATGCGATTACAAAGCCATTTGGAAGCCATTTTAGTTGAATCCCAATTCTCAAACGCACAGCTACACACCTATATATACACATCCGAATTCACGGAAAATAACACTTCAACTCCTTAATCTTTCATATTAATTTGCTCGCCTTTACAGGAAAGAAAACCATTTTCAGAAACATAATGCCCATATTGCGTCACCATTTCAATCCAATTGATATTCTTTTTGCAAATACCGAACAAATTATTTTCTTTCTTCATATCTATCAGCTTGATTATCAATGTTTTAAAGTGTAACACCGAATGGAGGGTTTGAAACCCTCCATTCGGTTACGATACTTTTGATTAAATTTTTTTGCGCATTGCATCCGCAATGCCTTTTGCTTCGAGATAACTTGATTTATCCAACTCATGTATAATATTCTGATAATCAGCAGGATTACGATTTTGACTTAATTTTTCTTTGCCTTGTAATTTTTCAATCGCAATCTCAAAACCAACAATACCGCGCAATTCTCGGCGCACCATATCGGTCGGCATATTTTCTACCAACATTGGTTTTGCCTGTCCCGCCTCGAAATGACGCGTCAAATCTGACATCGCCGCATGTAACGCTTCACCTTCTAATATTTTCAATTTTCCGTATGCGTGTACCGCGATATAATTCCAAGTTGAAACATTTGGTTTCTCGTACCAACTTGATGAGATGTACGCATGCGCCCCCGTGAAAATGGTTAAAACATCTGTTTCACTCGATTTTTGCCAATTTGTATGCTGATTATTGGCTCGCGCAATGTGTCCGCGTAGTACATAATTTCCATTTTCCAATTTATATAACAATAATGGAATATGTGTAGCAACAATATTTTCAATACCTTGCGTAACTAAAATACCAAAAGGATGTTTTTGAATAAATTCAAGGATAGATTCAGTATCCTTATTTTCAAATAATTTTGGAATGTACATAATTTATATTTTTTGAAAAAAGAAGGATTCGTAAGCCCATAAAATTTCTTGAAAATTGATATGTTGCACAGTCATCAAATCTTCACCATTATTAATATCCGCAAAATAACGCTCCACTTGAACGCCCCGCACAGGATCTGCAATCACTTCGCCATCTCTATCCCGCGAATACGTCGAAAACAAACGAACCATTTTATTAGAACCATTTGTTTTTTGTAAAGTGATGATTGCGAATGGTTTACTTGCCAAAATGGAATCTTTATACACATAATTATTTTCAAAACCTTCTGCAATTTGACTCTGAAAACCTTTCAAGAACAATTCGGGCAAACCTTTCGTAATAGGTTTTGGAATTTTTGAAGTCATCGAATAAAACGGTTCAATTGTTGCATTTTTGCCGTCATTGACAACCATTTTAAAGGATTTGTTTTGTTGCAATGGGTATTCAATACTAACTGTTTTAATATTTTCTAATTTTTCGGCAAAAACAGTTCGGTCACGCCAATCCAGTTCATTCGTAAAATAGTACGGACGCAATGAGCCAACAAACGAACTCATTCCCATCGCATACGGTTCGTTGGAATCTTCCATAATCATATATGTTGCAGTGCCATCTTGGTCACCACCGCCAACGTAATAACACTTTATTTTTTTTCCTAATTTGTTATACAATTCCACTTTAACACTATTCGTTGCAAGGTCTTCCACGACGGTGCGCACCGATGCACGCGGAAGCCGATATTGCAATTGTACATTATGAACTACTTTTAACAAATTTTTGACGGCATCTGGTCTTGGAAAAGATTTTTTATTTTGCTGTTTAAGATTTTGACCACTTAGAACCCAATCCGTTCCATTGCGTTCTAACGTAATGGTTTGCCCCGTTTTGCGTTCTGCCAAGAAAATTTTATAAACAGCCGCAGTATCTGCAACCGCGAATGCCCAATCGCCGCCCGCTAAACTGGTGGCAGATTTAACATATTTCCAATACCAATACGTGCTGCCGCCAAGCAATAATAAACAAATTAGTAAAATAATATTTTTTTTCATACTGTGTAATATTTTGATTATTAATTGTTTTTGCGAATTCATAGGTACATAGAATAAGAATGCCTTATTCTATGTACTTATTGCATTAAGTCCTAAACAATTAGGGAAATATTTCGCCCCAAAAAGACCTTTCATAGAGAGAAAAATTTGATTTTTCTCTCTATGAAAGGTCTTTTTTTTCCTAATTGTTTAGTGCTTCATGCACTATGTGTTTGCTAATGAGCATCCAAATAATCAAAAGCAGCCGTCAAACGCTTCTGAACTTCCGTCTTACCCAAAACGGACATCATATCAAACACCGCAGGTCCCTGCATTGTTCCCGCCAACGCAATCCGTAATACAGGCAATACTTCGCCCACTTTTAAACCATTTTGTTGAATCCATTCTTTAACTTGATGTTCCGCAGCAGCAGGCTCATTCAAATTCAATGTTTCAACCAATTGATTTAAATAGTCATATAACGGGCGGCGTTCCCGCTTCCATTTTTTCAAAACATTTGCCGCATCATACGTTTTAACAGGTTCAAAACAGTAATAACCTGTTTTCAAAAAATCGTTCAAAAACACCACACGTTCCTTCATCAAACCAACAACTTGTGTCAAATATTCCATCGAAACATCATAGCCTTTCGCATCAACGAATGGTTTTAATTGTTGCGCCAAAATATCATTAGAATTTTTCAAAATATATTGTTGATTGAACCACTTTGCTTTATCGTACATAAACCGCGCACCCGATTTATTCACCTTTTCTAAACTAAACGAATCTACCAATTCATCCATTGTAAAAATTTCTTTATCTGTTCCATCATTCCAACCCACTAATGCCAAAAAATTCAACAATGCTTTTGGGTCAAAACCGACTTCTCGGAATCCATCCACCGATTCCCAAGCCAATGGAAATACAGGAAATCCAAATTTCAAACCATCACGTTTACTCAATTTACCTTTGCCGTCAGGCTTCAAAATTAAGGGCAAATGTGCAAATTTCGGCATTTCTTTTTCCCAACCAAACGCTTTATACAACAAAATGTGGTGTGGCGCACTTGGCAACCACTCCTCTCCGCGAATCACATGCGTAATTTTCATCAAATAATCATCCACAATATTCGCTAAATGATACGTCGGCATGCCGTCCGCCTTCATTAAAACTTTATCGTCTAATTCATTTGTCGAAACTATGACTTCACCCCGAATCAAATCATTTATTTTTACATTTTGATTCTCCTTGATTTTCAATCGAATAACATGCGCCTCACCTGCGGCGAGTCGTTCTGCTACTTCCTTTCTGGAAAGGGTCAAACTATTAATCATATTCATACGCGTGTGCATGCCATACGCAACATGATTTTGCGGGTCGGTTTGACGCATGATTTCAAGTTGTTCGGGCGTGTCGAATGCAAAATACGCTTTGCCTTTTTCGACCAATTCTAACGCATATTGTTGATAAATCGCCTTGCGTTCCGATTGCCGATACGGGCCATACGCGCCGTTGCCGAAACCAATGCCTTCCGTCGGCGCAATGCCACACCATTTCAACGCCTCCACAATATAATTTTCCGCGCCTTCGACATAACGCCCTTGGTCGGTGTCTTCGATGCGAAGAATGAAGGTTCCGCCATGTTTTTTGGCTAACAAATAGTTGAATAAAGCGGTTCTAATACCGCCAATATGCAACGCGCCTGTTGGACTGGGCGCAAATCGGACTCTGATACTCATAATAAATTGCTTTTTTTCTGCGAATTGAGTGCGAAAGTAAGGTTTTTTGAAGATTGTGCCACGACTTTAACGAATTTTTCATTTAAATTCGTTAAAATTCGTTTAATTCGTAGCGAAGATAAAAGGATTGATGATGAATCATAGTGAGTCACGAAAACATACTTTCGTAAAAAAAAGACCCAACATTTGGCGCATATTTTGGCATACAAGAGGCAGTCGAAAAGTAATTTTGAGCATTTTGAAAATAATTTGCCTATAAAAACGTTCTTTTATCTAAATTTTTAAAAACTTTAAGAAAAAAATAACGCGTTTTTGACAAAATTTTAACACAAAAGCAGCTAAAACAGATTATATTTGTCCTTTCAGTTGTTGAGTATCACAATTATGACAATCAACGTGTTAATGCTTTTTTTTAACATTTGCAAATATTAAAACTGACTTCAATGAAAAGATTTGTATTCGCCGCAGCAATTTTTTGTTTTGCGTTCAATGCAGCAAATGCACAAGTTCAGGAAATCCCTGTGGTGCAACAAGTTGCGCCTGTTAACGGGCCCGCAATGACTTTTGATAAAACAGAAATTGATTACGGCACGATTGCACAAGGAAGCGACCCGTTGCGTAAATTCAAATTCAAAAATACGGGTACACAACCGTTGAGAATCAAATCGGCGCAAGGTAGTTGCGGTTGCACGGTGCCGAAATTCAAAGATGATGATATTCAACCAGGCGAAACGGGCGAAATCGAAGTGCGTTATGACACAAATCGCATCGGCGGTTTCACAAAATCGGTGACGATTACGACGAATGAAGCGACTCCAACACGCGTTTTGATGATTAAAGGCACGGTTAACGAGAAAAAACAAGAAGAAGGAGTGCCTCAAACGAGTCCAAGTTTTTTAAGTGGACATTAAAAAATAGAATATTCTAAGATATTGATTTGATAACTTTTTGACTAAAATGTAAACGCCTTCGCATTCTGCGAGGGCGTTTTTGTTATAGTTCGCCCTGAATTACACGAATTTGCACGAATTATTGTTTAAATTTTGTGAAAATTCGTGCAATTCGCGGCAACTTTAAAAAAAAATCGTAATTTCGCACCGCGTTTCGACGCAATCCATTTTTTTATTAAAATATAATTGAAAATCATCATGTACGCAATCGTTACCATAGCCGGTCAACAATTCAAAGTGGCAGAAGGGCAAAACCTTTTCGTCCACCGGCTGGAAGCATCTATTGGCGGCAGCGTTACTTTCGACCACGTTCAAATGATTGATCGGGACGGAGTTGTAACTGTCGGCGCGCCAACTATTCCTCACGCGAGCGTTCGCGCTACTGTGCTTGCGCACGAACAAGGCGATAAAGTCATTGTGTTCAAAAAGAAAAGACGCAAAGGCTACCGCAAAAAGAACGGGCATCGCCAACAATTTACGCGCATTAGCATTGAGGGCATCACAGCGTAAGGTAATGATGAATGATAAATGATGAATGATGCATTTATAAAATGTTGATTATAAATATTTTATGAATGATGAATGATTTATTTAGATGTTTTTCATTGCAAAGCGGCTTCATCGCCGCAAACATTATTTTTTCAATCTCATTTAAAAAAACGTCATGGCACATAAGAAAGGGGCCGGTTCATCCGACAACGGACGCGACAGTTTAAGTAAACGGTTAGGCGTGAAATTGTACGGCGGTCAATATGCAATTCCGGGAAATATCATTATTCGTCAACGCGGTCAACGTTTTCATGCGGGCGACAACGTTTATATGGGCAAAGATCACACGCTTCATGCAGGCGTTGCGGGGCTTGTGACCTTCAAAAAAACGAAAAATGACCGTACTTTTGTGAGTATCACGCCAGCAGAACGGGTGATTAAAGCAAAAGCGGTGAATTCGTTTGTCAAAGCGGGTGCAAATGCGCCTGTTAAATTGATTTCACGCAACATGACGGAAGAAGTTCCAGTGGTGTCGGCGGCAGATATGTTGCCATTGGTTGCGGTTGCTGCTCCGATTGTAGAGGCGGAAACACCTGCGGCAGTGCCAATTGCGGGCGATAATTTGAAAATTGTCGAAGGTATCGGTCCGAAAATTGAACAATTGTTGAAAGCAGCAGGTATTCGTACTTGGGCTGATTTGGCTCACGCGACTCCTGCGGAAATTAAAGCAATTTTGACAAAAGCAGGTAGTCAATATAATATGAGTAATCCAGGCACTTGGCCAAAACAAGCGGACATGGCTGCAAAAGGTCAATGGGAAGCGTTGGAAGTTTGGCAGAAAGAATTGCTTGGCGGCAAATAAAACGATTTGGGAATGTGGATTTCGGATTTCGGAATGTCTTGATAATCAATTGGTTATCAGAAATTCCGAAACATGAAATCCACCTTCCGAAATCGTTTAATTGGGTAAAATTTCTCTGAATGCTTTAATTTCAATATATTGAGGTTTCCCATTGACGAGACAATGTAATAAAGCCTCTCCTTTAAATTCTTTTGGAGCCTTTGTGTAAGGTTGTGTGCTGTTTGCTTTCGCAAACATGCCAATTGCTTTGCCCTTTTTTAACTTTGTTTTAGCCTGCCCGTTCTCGAAATTTGGAGTCAAAATATATTTATCTTTAACCCATAAAGATTTGATTTCCAATGTACAATCCGCATTTGAATTGATTTGCAAGTTGTAATAATCATAACCTGTTGGTGTCACATCTTCGGTGCCTGGCATGGGGCGACCGCGCTGCCCTGTATTGCCTTTATCCGATACTGTGATAGCTAATTTTTGAGCCGTGCATGAAATCGCTGTAAAACAGCTTAACAAAATGATTTGCAACAAGATTCGCATTGTGATTGCTTTTAATTTAAATAAAAAATTTGGGTGAAAAAATAGTATTGATTTAAGACGCTGCAAAGTAAATAAAGTTCTGAAAAAAGAAAATTTTTTTGTATTTTTGCGAACAGATATGTACATTGTGAAGCTATGCGCATTGATTTAATCAACACGCATAGCTTCACAATGTACATATCTGTTCGCAAACTTGAATTAATTGTTTAACGCACCCAAATCAATCCATCGTTGAATTTTCTTAATCTGACAATCGGTTAATTTCGTTCCACCTTTCGGCATCGCGCTAAAACCGCTTGTATGTTTGATGCTACCCATAAATTTCGGCAATAGTGCAGCCGCTTTGATTTCTGCATAAGTGGTCAAATTGATACCACCATTTGAACCATTTGGGTTATGGCAACCTTTACAACTATTTAAAATCAAAGGACTTACATAATCAGAAAATTTAACAAGTGTGGTATCACAACTGCCATAACTGGCATTACAAGTCTTATTCAAAGCACCTTGATTAATCCATTTTTGAATCAATGTAACTTGACTCGCCGCCAATATAGGACGCGGTGGCGGCGGCATTGCAGCATTCGCACCCGAAATTTCGCGCATAATTTTAGTAAGCGCACCTTTCGATTTTGTTGTTGCAAAATCACCGTAAATTATGCCTTTTGCTTGCGAAATTGCGTCATGGCAACCACTCATCGCACAATTTGCCACCAGAATCGCTTGAATATCAGCGTAATACGCTGTATCAGGACTGCAACGCCAACCCGTCGAATCAAATCTATCCACAGGTGGAGGAGGTGGTTTTATAGTATCTTGTGGGACAACACTGCCACCAGAATCGGGCGGCAGATGTTTACAGGCTTCGTTACTGAGCCAAAAGACGAGTAGCATACTACCCATAAAAAATAAGGAACGTTTCATTAAATAGACTTTTTAAAAGAAAATGGTTCGTAATATTACAAACAAAATATTTTTTAATTGCAAAATAAACATTATTTTGTTTTAGACGGTGATTTAGGCAAAACAGTTGCTTGATTGTCATTTTTTTATGACAATAAGTACTTGAACCTAAATAAACCTTGTCAAAAAATCAGAGGATTTCCTCGCCACAAGCGGGAGAGGTGGAGCGAGATGAGTCTTTTTGAACCCTCCTTTTTAACAGGGTTTATTTTTACCCAGCTACTTAGCTGTTATTGTTAAAAAAAAAAAATTTTTTTATTCTCAAATAAAAGTGTACTTTTGTAAAGGTTTGGTCTGAAAATCAAATCCGACTCCACAATCATTACTAACTTAAAAATGATAATCGTATGGCGGGTCCATCTCGTTTGACACCTTTTTCTCGGCTGTTAATTGCATTAGGCATTGCGGGCGGCGTTTTTTATGCCGTGAAAAAAATTTTACCGCAATCCAAATCAAATGGTTCGACAGCTGCTGTAACCGCCGTTCCAGAAACGCCGAAAACTGGAAAAGCGAATAAAGCAACAGCTATTTTAACCCTTTCAGGGTCGGGCACATTGGGCGCGAATTTGATTCCTAAAATGGCACAACAATTTATGACCACCGAGTTAAGTGGTCAAAATGTTCAAATTCAAAAAATAAGTGAAAATATTACAGAAATAACTGGAACAATTGGTGGAAATGCTCAAAAAATCGTAGTCAATGCGACAGGTTCGGCGCAAGGCATGAGTGACGTTTTGGGCAAAAAAGCGGATATTGCAATGCTTTCGAGTACTTTGGATGGCGGTTCGACAGATATGAATGCCACAGTGGTCGCTTTAGATGGTATCGCAGTGGTCGTCAATAGTGCAAATCCTGTTAAAGAATTGAAAAAACAACAGCTTCGAGATATTTTTACGGGCAAAATCACAGATTGGTCGCAAGTGGGCGGCACAAAAGGCGCGATTAAATGTCAAGCGCGTGATAACAAATCGGGTACTTTCGATGCTTTCAATACGATGGTTTTGGATAAAACCGCAATGATCGCAGGGGTGCGCACACATGATAGTGCGGGTGCGCTCGTGAAAGTGGTTGCGAGTGATCCGACGGCGATTGGATTTACTTCATTCAGTGAATTAGGCGGTACGCGAGCTTTAGGCATTGCCGAAAATGGGGCTTCTGTAAAATATCCTTCTGTTTTTACGGTTGAAACCGAAGATTATTGTTTGAGTCGCCGTTTGTATTTGTTGACTCCGAAAACGGGCGCAAATGCAGTTGCTCAACAATTTGTTTCGTATGCACAAGCAGATACAAAAGGTCAAAAAGTGGTGGCTGAAAGCGGTTTTGTTAACATGGATTTGCATAATACGAATACCACACAACAAACGGTTGTAAAAACGACTAACACACCGCCTCAATATGTTGCAGCAACGAATGGAGCGAGCCGTCTTCCAACCACGTTGCATTTTAAAACAGCCAGTTCAACGCCTGACGAGCGCGCTATGGCGGATTTGGAACGGTTGAAAAAATTGGCGGCTGAACCGCAAAATCGTTCTAAACGATTGACACTCATTGGTTTCACGGATAATCAAGGCGATCCAAAAGCAAATCTCGCGCTTTCGGTGCAACGCGCTCAAAGCATTCAATCGGAATTGGCGAAAGCGGGTATTACAGCTATTTCAACTGGTTTCGGACCTGCGTTGCCAATCGCAGATAATGCACTCCCTACGGGCAAAGATAAAAATCGCCGCGTAGAAGTGTGGATGAAATAAAGAAACCTGGTGGAAAACTCGGAGTGTGTCCGTCAGCAGTGACGGCACACTTTTTAACTTTTAAAACACATAACACATTGATTCACAATAGACTATGTGTCCTATAACCTATGTGTTTTAAAAAAATCTATGTGTCATACTGTTCCTATATGTTCAATCAAAAATTAAAATATGGAAAGACGCACCGTTATAAAAAATATAAGTCTTGGCTTGGGCAGTTTGGTCCATTTGCCAACTTGGGCAGCGCAGTGGAATCACGACTTATTTGACAAAACCACATCATTTAACCATGAAAAATTGTTAGCGGAATTGGTTGAAACCTTGATTCCAACGACCGATACGCTCGGCGCAAAAGGTTTGGGTGTGCACCAATTTATTCAAAAAATGATGACCGATTGTTACGATAAACAAGCGCAAACCGATTTTGAACAAATTTTATCAAGTATTAATCCATTGAGTATCAATACTTTCGGAAAACATTTTGCCGAAGGAGATGCCAAACAACGCATTGAATTTTTACAATCATTGGCTCAATCTAAGGAAAAAAATATTCAAAAATTTTATTATACACTTAGAAACTTGACCATTCAAGGTTATACGCAATCGGAATATTACATGACGCGCTTTACGGATTACGAAATGGCTCCTGCGCGATTTCATGGCTGTGTTCCCATCAAAAAATAAGTCGAAATCAAAAAATGGATAGCATAAAAAAACGAACTTATGATGCGATTGTCATCGGTTCTGGGATTAGCGGCGGCTGGGCGGCGAAAGAATTGACTGAAAAAAAATTAAATACGTTGGTTTTAGAACGCGGGCGCGATGTCAAACATTTGCGCGACTACCCTACTGCCACAAAAGAACCTTGGGAATTTGAACATCGCGGTCAAATGCCTTTGGAGGTTCAAAAAGCCAATCCCATTGCAAGTAAATGTTATATTTTCAAAGAAGATGCCGCGCATTTTGTCGTGAAAGATGCGGAACACCCATATATTCAAGAAAAGCCATTTGATTGGATTCGGGGATATCAAGTAGGCGGAAAATCATTGTTATGGGCGCGGCAAACCCAAAGATGGAGTCAATTGGACTTTGACGGACCGAAAAGAGACGGTTTTGCAGTCGAATGGCCTATCAATTACGATGACCTTGCGCCTTGGTACAGTCATGTGGAGCGATTTGCGGGCATTTCGGGCAATAAAGATGGCTTGCCGCAATTGCCTGATGGCGATTTTTTGCCGCCGCATGAAATGACTTGTGTTGAAAAATATTTCAAGGAGCAAATGGCGAAGGCATATAAAGACCGACCTGTAATTATAGCGCGATGTGCGCACATCACGAAAGCACAACCCATTCATTATCAACAAGGTAGGTCGCAATGTGCCAATCGGGATTTGTGTCAACGCGGGTGTCCTTTGGGCGGTTATTTCAGCAGCAATGCTTCCACGTTGCCTTGGGCGGCGAAAACGGGTAAGATGACTTTGCGTCCAAATTCGGTGGTGCACTCCATTATATATGATGAACAAAAAAAACGGGCAACAGGTGTTCGCGTTTTGGATTCGGAAACCAAACAAATGATTGAATTTTATGCAAAAATCATTTTTGTGAACGCGGCTGCGTTTAATACAAATATGATTTTATTGAATTCGACATCCAATCGTTTTCCGAATGGTTTAGGCAATGACAATGGTTTAATGGGCAAATATGTAGCATTTCACAATTATCGGGCGCGAGTGAGTGCGGAATATGACGGTTTTTTAGATACGACAACCGAAGGTCGGCGACCGAATAGTAGTTATATGCCCCGTTTTCGGAATGTTTTCAAGCAAGAAACGGATTTTTTACGCGGTTATGCGGCAGGTTTATACACAAGTCGAAATAAAATTCACGATTATGATGCGATTGGTTTGGATTTGAAAAATAGTTTGAACGCCAATAAATGGGGCAATTGGAGTGTCGGGTCGCATATCATGGGCGAGACGATTCCAAAAGAAAGCAATTTTATTGCGCTCGACAAGACCAAATTGGATCCATTCGGCATGCCACAACTGCGCATTTCAATGGATTACGATGAGAATGATGAGAAAATGGTGAAAGATTATTTGGAACAAATACCAGAAATGTTTAGGGTTGCAGGTTTTAAAAACATTAAAACGTCGGATTCGCATCAGGCTCCTGGTTTGGATATTCACGAAATGGGTGGTGTGCGCATGGGCAAAGACCCGAAAACGTCGTTGCTCAATGAGTGGAATCAATTACATGCGTGTAAAAACATATATGTAACAGACGGTGCTTGCATGACTTCCACATCAACTCAGAATCCATCATTGACTTATATGGCGTTGACGGCACGGGCGGTCAGTCATGCTGTGAAACAATTTTGATACTTGCGAACACATCTGTACATGGAGAACAGAGGATGACCTATATTTCCTGTACAGATGTGTTCGCAACTTACAATGCGCTATGTCTCCTATGAACCTATGTGTTTGCAAAATTCAGAAGTCAAAAAGGGAACTCATTTCAACCTTATTTTTATACAAAGATATGCTTTTAAAAGCATTTTCCAAATTCTTTTATCAGCAACCAATTCTGTATGAAACCAATTTTAACAATTCTTTGGTCACTCAGTATTTTACTCATCAGCTTTGGTTTTGAACGCGCTGAATTTCAATTCATTTTCATTGCGTATGGCATTGCATTTTTCAGCTATTGGCTTCTATATCAACAAATTGAAGATAACAATATTTTAAACTATATTTGGATAGCAGTCCTCGTGCGCGGCGTGATAATTTTCTCATTTCCCAATTTATCAGATGACATTTATCGGTTTATTTGGGATGGAAAACTAATTTGGGACGGTATTCACCCATTTTTACATACGCCCGATGAAGTGATTCAAAATCATTTGGTTACAAATCCCATGTATAGAACGCTTTATCCATTACTAAATTCGCCACACTATTTTACCGTTTACCCGCCAGTTTGCCAAACAATATTTGCCATTTCAACGAAATTGTTTCCAAATAGCATTTATTGGAGCGCGGTTTCGATGAAACTGATATTAGGTTTATTCGATGTGGGAAGCCTTCTTTTGATACAAAAAATTTTAAAAAATAATGATTTACCTGCAAAAAAGATATTGTTATACGCACTGAATCCATTGATTATCATTGAATTATGTGGCAATGCGCATTTTGAAGCTGCAATGATTTTCTTTATTTTATTAGGGATTTATTTTTGGAATCAACAAAAAGTTAAACTTGCAGCAATTGCAATTGCATTTTCGATTGCCTCTAAATTAGTGCCCCTTTTATTTTTGCCTTTTTTTGTTTTTTGGAAACCAAAATCCAATGATTCAACATTCCATTTTCAAACAAAATTTGTTGGAGTATTAATTATTTCAACCATTTTATTATTTTTGCCTTTGTATAACACACAATTAGTTGAAAATATGAGTACGAGTTTGAACCTTTATTTCCAAAAATTTGAATTTAATGCAAGTATTTATTACCTATTGCGCTGGATAGGATTTCAACTATTCGGATATAATCAAATTGCAATATTTGGTCCCACATTGGGCGTAATTGCATTTTTAACCCTATTTTATTGGGCATTTTGGAGCAAAAGCAATATTTATCAAAATCTTCTTTGGTCAATTACGCTATATTTGCTTTGCGCAACGATTGTACATCCTTGGTATTTGACGTTGCCAATTGCGATTTCAGTATTTACAAACGAGCGATTTCCCATTTTATGGAGTTTTTTGATTTTTGGAACGTATATCAATTATAGCTATACGGCTTATCATGAAAATTTATGGGTCGTTAGTATTGAATATATCACAATTTTTTTACAATACAAAATACAACAAAATAATTATTGGAAAATGTATTTAAAAAAGTATTTTATTTTGAAAAAACCTTAAAAAAGGCGTTCGGGGAACGGACTTTTCAACATTTTCTCAAAATTTTATTTTGCAAAAAGAAGTAAAAAAGGCGTTCGGGGAACGGACTTTTCAAATTGTGAAATAAAACAAAATTTAATTTTAATAAATAATCAAAAATCAATTTATAAAATGGATTAGTAGCAGAATTTTATTGGGCAAATTTTATTTTAAAAAATAAATTCCAATGCAGAACAAAATTCATCATTCGTTAAAGGTGTTTCAAACACAAATATTTATAAAAAAAATGTTTTACAATAAGTTTCTAATTCTAAATTATTCGTAAATTTGCTACTTAAAAGCAGCATTTTTATTTTTTATTTTAAAATAATTTAAATCGTAATCAGCAATGATTCAAAGGCTTTCCATTAGAAACTACGCTATTATCGAACAATTGGAAATGGATTTTTCCAATAAATTGACCATCATTACGGGCGAAACGGGCGCAGGTAAGTCCATTTTGTTGGGTGCATTGGGCATGATTTTGGGCAATCGCGCGGATGCCAAAGTCTTGTACAAACAAAATGAAAA
Organism: Bacteroidota bacterium; assembly: GCA_041192405.1. Taxonomy (GTDB): domain Bacteria; phylum Bacteroidota; class Bacteroidia; order Chitinophagales; family Saprospiraceae; genus JAAFJT01. The sequence continues at coordinate 16,152 of JBEEMZ010000046.1, forward strand.
ATGCGTCATCGAAGGCTATTTCAACATTGCAAAATACGATTTAAAACCGTTTTTTGACGCGCATGAGATTGATTACGAAACGGAATCCGTCGTGCGTCGGGAACTCACGCCCGCAGGCAAATCACGAACTTTTATCAATGATACGCCTGTGAATCTCAATACTTTACGCAAATTTACGGGCGCATTAGTGGATTTGCATCAACAGTTTGATACGCTTGATATGCACGAAGTTTCGTTTCAAATTCGGATGGTGGACGCGTTGGCAGACAATAAAAAAGTGCTTGCTGAATATCAATTTTTATACAAAAAGTTTCAAGAAAATAAGCGACAATTAGCGCAACTCATCAAACGCAATGAAAATTCGGCGCGAGAAATGGATTTTATTCATTTTCAATTGATAGAATTTGACAAAGCCGAATTACTTGAAGGGGAACAAGAACGTTTGGAAACCGAAATGACACAATTGAATCATTCCGAAACCATTAAACGAACTTTGGGCGCGGCGTTTCAGGCTTTGAACGAAATTGAAAATAGTATTGTTGGGCAATTACAAACGGTTGTTCACGGTTTGGCGAGTGTCAAAAAATATGGAAATGCGATTGCAGAATTACATCAGCGATTGGAAGGTTTGACGTATGAGTTACAAGATGTTGGAGATGAATGTGATACAATTGCAGAATCTACTGAATATGATGGCGAACGTATCGCGGAAATGCAGGTGCGTTTGGATGTGATTTACCGTTTGCAGAAAAAACATCATGTGCATTCGGTCGAAGCATTGTTAGAAATTGAAGCGGCGTTGAGACAACAATTGACCTCTTTTAGTGATTTGAAAGATGAAATTGTTTTGTTAGAAAGCATTTTGGTGGAGCAATCCAACGATTTGCGCTTAAAAGCGACTGAATTATCGCAGCGTCGCCAGGCCACAATCCCCATTTTTGAACAAAAAATACATGAGATGTTGCATCAATTGAGCATGGAACACGCACGCTTAAAAATACAACTTATTGAAAATCAAGATTTTACAACGACAGGTACAGACCATATTGAATTTGTATTTGCGGCGAATAAAGGTTCCCGTTTTCAGCCGATTCGAGAAGTGGCATCTGGGGGCGAGTTAAGCCGTTTGACATTGTGTACAAAATCATTGGTCGCGGCGGCGATTCCTTTGCCGACTTTGATTTTTGATGAAATTGATTCGGGTGTTTCTGGCGATGTTGCCTTAAAAATGGGTAATATTTTGCAAGCGTTATCGGCTGAACATCAAGTAGTTGCGATAACACACTCACCACAAGTGGCTGCTAAAGCACATGCTCATTATTTTGTTTACAAAAAACATTTGCCCGAACGAACGGTTACGCATGTGCGTTTGCTCACAAAAGAGGAGAAAATTCGGAGTATTGCGACGATGTTGAGTCAAAATCCGCCTACACAAGCGGCAATTCAGAATGCAAAAGAATTGTTAGGATTGAGGAAAGTGGATCATAAAGCGGCGAATCAAGAATTAAGTTTTTAAAATATAAATTTTAATCATTTTTAAAAACTTGAAAATCAAACTAAAATGGCGGCAAAACATCCAGTAGAATTAAATTTATTAGCGGAAACGTATAATATTAATAATCAACCAAGTTGCACATAGCTTGATGCTTGGTTGTCGTTTACAGTGTCATTGAGTGATTTTGAACAACATTTATTTGACGAGATTTATGAAAAAGCGCGTCAAAAAGCACAATATTGGAATGAAGATGAGTTGAAAATGCACCTTGTCGGACCGCTAATGTTGTTGGCGCGGATTGATAAACGGCATAAAATTGAAGTTTTTTATGAACGCCCGTTACATGCGACAATTCTAAACTATTCATTATCAGTGATTTGTGATTGTTTGGTTGCAACACCGATGAAATTTAATAAACCGAAAAAGCCGTATTTCTTTTTGCAAGCGTATAAACGCGGTCGTGGCGATGATAAAGCCCCCGAAGCACAAACTTTGGCGGCGATGTTGATAGCGCAGCACCCTAATAAGGATGGGAAACCACTTTATGGGAGTTACGTGATTGGTTCAAATTGGTGGTTTACGACCTTGATTGGCGAAGGTTATTGTAGTAGCCGCGACTTCAAGATGGACAATCGCCAAGATTTATTACAAATTGTTTTTATATTGAAACAGTTGAAAGCGTTGATTTTAGAACGATAATGCGTTTTTTTTTGACAGTTTCAAAAAAACGACTACCTTTGTGCCTTAACTACGCAATTCAACCCGACTGTCATGAGTGACTCTATCAAACACGAGTGCGGCATCGCGCTCATTCGCCTACTGAAGCCGTTGGAGTATTATCAGGAAAAATACGGCTCGTCTTTCTATGGTCTGAATAAACTGAATCTTTTGATGCAAAAACAGCGCAATCGCGGTCAAGATGGCGCAGGCATCGTTACGATTAAACTCGACCCGCTACCTGGTTCGCGCTACATCAGCCGCAAACGAAGCAATGCTGTGCAATCTATCAAAGACGTTTTCGAGCAAGTTTTCAGCAATTTTAAAGATTTGTCTAAAGCACAACTCGCTGATACTCAGTATCTTAAAGAACATTATCCGTACATGGGGGAACTGATGATGGGACATTTGCGATACGGTACGCATGGCGGAAATACGATTGAACAGGTGCATCCGTTCTTACGTCAGAACAATTGGATTAGTCGAAATTTGGTTTTGGCGGGCAATTTTAATATGACAAATACAGATGAATTATTTCGTCATTTGGTCGTCGAGTTGGGGCAACATCCCAAAGAAAAGTCTGATACCGTGACTTTAATGGAAAAAATTGGGCATTTTTTGGATGACGAAGTGCAACGATTGTTCAATTATTACAAGCCTGAACGCTATCCGCACCAAAAATTGACGGATTTAATTACACATGATTTAGATGTGCAACGCATTTTGCGTCGGGCAGCTCGAAAATTTGATGGTGGTTATGTCTTGGCGGGATTGATTGGGCATGGCGACGCGTTTGTGATGCGCGACCCGAATGGGATTCGACCTGCATTCAAATATATAGACGATGAAGTTTTGGTTGTTGCGTCCGAACGACCTGCGATTCAGACTGCTTTTAATGTGCATTTTTCCAAAATTGAGGAATTAGCACCTGGTCACGCGTTGATTGTGAAAAAGGATGGGCGCATTTCAGAAGTACCGTTTCGATTTGACCAAGATATGCAGCCGATTCAAACACCACGTATTGCGTGTTCGTTTGAACGCATTTATTTTTCGCGGGGAACCGATAGAGATATTTATAATGAACGCAAAAAATTAGGTGAATTATTAGTGCCAACTGTTTTAAAATCAATTGATTACGATTTTGAAAACACTGTTTTTAGCTTCATTCCGAATACGGCTGAAACTGCTTTTTTCGGTTTCTCTGAGGGTTTGCAAAAGGCAATTGCACAATCTCAAAAAGAAAAAATCTTGGCTTTGGGCAACCATATAACGGCTGAAAAATTAGAGGAAATCCTTAAAGTGATGCCGCGTATTGAAAAAATCGCGGTTAAAGATGAAAAATTGCGCACTTTCATTACGAGCGACGCAGCGCGGGGCGAAATGGTTTCCTACGTGTATGATGTCACTTATGGCATTGTGCAAAATGAAGTGGATACACTCGTTTTATTGGACGATTCAATTGTGCGCGGGACGACTTTGCGCAATAGTATCATCAAAATTGTGTCAAGATTGCGCCCGAAAAAGATTATTATTATCTCGTCTGCACCACAAATTCGCTATCCTGATTGTTATGGAATTGACATGTCGAAATTGGGCGATTTCGTTGCATTCAATGCATTAGTTGAATTGTTGAAGGAAAATAATATGGAACATGAACTTTGGGTGACGTATGAACAATGTAAAGCACAAGAATCGTTGCCAAAAGAAAGTATTAAGAATGAATTAGTTAGACTTTACAATATGTTCAAATATGAGGAAGTGAGTAGAAAAATTACTCAAATTGTTACGCCGCCAGACATTGCACCTACGATTGAATTAATTTACCAAACCATTGAAGCATTGCATATTGCATGTCCGAATCATACGGGCGATTGGTATTTTTCGGGGAATTATCCAACGCCTGGCGGAAATGCCGTCGTGAATAAAGCGTTTATGAATTATATGGAAAATAAAAATGTGAGAGCTTACTAAATTAGTTAAAAATCGTCGAGGTTGAAACCTCGACGACTTTGGCTCTTATCCCAATCCGACTTTTGCCGAAATATCCAACATTCTATCAATGCAAACGCGCCCTTCTCGAATCACTCGTTCAGACAAGGTGATTTCAGGCAATTCATATTTCAGGCACAAATATAATTTTTCCATCGTATTTAAACGCATGTGTGGGCACTCATTACAAGCACAATTATTGGTCGGAGGCGCGGGAATAAAAATTTTATTTGGTGATAGTTTTTGCATTTGGTGCAAAATTCCTGGTTCCGTAGCGACAATAAACGCTTGTGCAGCATCATTTTGAGTAAATTTCAATAATCCAGAAGTCGAACCAATATAATGTGCCTTTTCTAATAAATGTGCTTCGCATTCTGGATGTGCAATCAGTTTCGCCTCTGGATGACGCACCATCAATTTCGTAATTTTCTCATTTGAAAAAATCTCATGCACCATGCACGCGCCATTCCATAAAACCATATTGCGCCCCGTTTTTTTAATCAAATAGGCACCGAGATTTTTATCAGGTGCGAAAATAATCTCTTTTTCTGCGGGAATACTGCGAATAATCGCTTCTGCATTGCTCGATGTGCAACAAATATCCGTCAACGTTTTCAATTCCGCCGTGCAATTCACGTAACTCACCACGACATGATTTGGATATTTTTCTTTGAATTTGCGGAAAAGCGGCGCGGGCGCGGAATCCGCTAACGAACATCCTGCTTTCAAATCGGGTAATAACACTTTTTTATTGGGCGAAAGCATCTTTGCAGTCTCCGCCATGAAGTGAACACCCGCAAAAACAATCATATCTGCTTTGGTTTTGGCAGCCTGTTGAGAGAGTTGCAAACTATCGCCGATGTAATCTGCGACATCTTGAATCTCCGAATCTTGGTAATAATGCGCCAAAAGGACGGCATTTTTCTCTTTTTTGAGGGCTTGAATGGCTTCTATCAAGTCCAAAGAAGGGTCAATGGACAGATCCAAGTATCCTTTTTGCTTGATTTTCGATTTAGCGGTAGCTAAAGTTGTTTGCATGATGTTTAAACTATTTTTAATATGAATTCTATATATCACTTTCTCGACTTCATTAACGCCAAAGGCGTGTAAAAAGTTTACTTCGTTTAATTAAAAAACTAAGATATTTTATTTAAGATTACGAGTAAGGTTATTTAATATATGTATTTTTGCATTTCAATAAAACATGTTTTAAAAATAATAAAAATAGGTTGCAAATGTTAAAAAAACTGATTTTAGGGCTCACTCTATGCACACAATTATGTGTTGCCCAAACGCACAATTGCAGAGAAATCATTGGTTACTACCCAAATTGGCAGTGGTACGACCGTAATAAGTTGGTCAAACCGACCACAATTGATTACAGCAAATATACGATGATTAATTATGCGTTTTTCAAACCCGAATTAAATGGTAGCATTTCTGCAACCGACGCTTGGGCAGATGACAATTTACTCAATGGACAACCGAATTGGGCGCACAAGGTGGCTATATTGCGAACACTTCTATCGTCGCGCTGGCGCATAATGCGGGCGTGAAAGTGCTTCCTTCGATTGGTGGGTGGACGTTATCCGACCATTTTCCGACCATTTTCCGACCATTGCGGCAAGCGCGACTACTCGAACGGCGTTTGCAAATGCTTGTGTGCAACTCATTCAACAATATAAATTTGACGGCATTGACATTGATTGGGAATATTCTGGGTACGCGCCGAATTCGGGAACGGCTGCCGATAAACGCAATTTTACCTTATTTTTGCAAGCAATTCGCACCGCTTTGACGAATTTAGGCGTTCAAACGGGCAAAACATACACTTTAACAGCCTGTTTTAGTGCCGCGCCCGCACCAATGGCAAATATTGAATGGGCAAACATCGTCCCAATTTTGGATTGCATCAATTTAAGGAACATCTTCTTATTACAATATTTTGTTAAAACAAAATTTATTTAACAAATATTTGGATAGTACGGCAAGTGCTCCTTATTTATTGGGCAAAAATGGTTTAAATACGTTTGTTTCGTATGATGATAGTTTATCTATTACCACAAAAGCGAATTATATTAAAAATAAAAATCTTCAAGGTTGCATTATTTGGGAAATTACGGGCGATTATATTGAAACGGTGGTTGGCTCAGGTGTGGTTGCGAGTACGCCATTGGTGAATGCGCTTCGCAATGTGTTTTGTAGCAATCCTGTTTCGAATGTTATGGAATTGCCTAAAAATGCGGTTTTGTTGTTTCCAAATCCGACGTTGGATAAAGTGCATATTCGCTTAGACGACGCGCCCACAGGTTTGATTCAAATCGCTGTAATGGATATGAATGGTGCTATTTTTTTTTCAAAAAACATTGATAATCAATTGAATACAATCAATGAAAAGGTAGATATAGAAACTTTTGCGAGAGGCATTTATATGGTCAAAATCGTTACAAAAGCATGGAATGGCACTTGGTTATTCAGCAAAATCAAATAATGGAGCAGAATTAAAAATCTATGCACATAGCCTTTCAAGATGCGCCCAATAATCAAAGAATTAAATATCTTTGCCCATCAAATTGCGGATTGTGGTTTTCAGATTACAAAACTTATTGATTATCAATTATTTATAAAACTCGCAACCCAAAATCTATTAAAATTTATAAAAAACAACATGCCATTACAAAACAAATTTGATAAAATACGCCCATTTTACGACCATGAAGTACATGCTGGGCTTTTGTCTATTTTGGAGGATCCGATGTTACAAAAAATAATGCGGTTCACGTTCCCGAACGAGACGGATGCGGAATGGAAAGCAAGGCTTAAAAGTATTCACCTCATAGAAGATTTTAAAAAACTTTTTGTTTCAAAAGTCTTGTATCGGGTCTTGGAAACCACCTCAACTGGGTTGACTTCAACTGGTTTTGAACAGTTAGATAAAAAAAAGGCTTATTTGTTCATTTCCAATCATAGAGATATTGTTTTAGATGCGTCTTTAATTAATCTGACGCTTAATGAACACAATATTCAACTGACGGCATCTGCTATCGGAGATAATTTGGTACGCCAACCTTTTTTGAATACATTGGCTAAAATTAATCGTAACTTCTTGGTTTTGAGGGGGTTATCTCCACGTGAATTGTTGCAAAGTTCTCGATTAATGTCGGAATATATTTATATGTTGTTGACAAAAGAGCATCGTTCTGTCTGGCTCGCGCAACGCGAAGGCAGGGCAAAAGATGGTAATGATGCGACACATCCTGGCGTATTGAAAATGTTGGCGATTGCCGCCGAAAAAGAAGATTTGGTTTCGTATTTTAAAAAATTGAATATTGCGCCAATTGCGGTTTCGTATGAATACGACCCGACTGATGTACTGAAAATGCCTGAATTATTGGCAAAAGCGCACAATGAAAAGTATGTCAAAGCTGAAAATGAAGATTTTAATTCTATTTCGGTGGGCGTTCTTGGTGAAAAAAAAGGGATTCATATTAGCGTAAGTACGGATTTCAATGATTCATTGCATCAACTTGAAAGTATTACAAATGCCAATCAGCAAATTAAGGCAATTACACAACTTATTGATAATCATGTGATTAAAAATTATAAATTGTGGGCATCCAATTACATTGCGGCAGATTTGTTGGCGCAATCAGATACCTATTCGGATCATTATTCGGCGGATGAAAAAGCTTTTTTTGTAGAACGCATGCAAAAACGCATTGATATGAACCATTCATTGGCTCGAGAACAGTTTTTGGGCATGTACGCCAATCCTGTCATCAAAATTGCAAACGCATAGGTAGATAGGGAACATAGATTTTATAAAATCTATGTTCCCTATCTACCTATGC
>JBEEMZ010000047.1:0-24197 GCA_041192405.1 Bacteroidota bacterium
AGCATAACATTTTAATTTTGGGTTTTGGATTGTGGATTGTGGCAATACGTATCAAAACAGTCCGAAATTCCATGACAAAGGTAAGGTGTTTTATTCAATCCTTCAAAAAATAGTTCAATTTTGAAATTAATATATTGAAATGATTCATTTATTCAATATAAAATTTTTAAAAAGAACCTTTATCTTGACTTTGTTAAGTTCGAACTAAAAATCATACGAAAAGGGAGAGGCGGCGATAGAGGTGTTTTTAGATTAAAACTATTTCGAACTTAACAGAGTCAAGTTATAAAGTGGCGCAGTTAGGAAATGTATGGCAAAATTTGCTTACACTCATTGCCCACATATACCAAACAAAATCCTAATAAATTCGTTCCTGTAAAATTTTAAGTGACAGAATAAAGTATCCTAATTTTGAAACCCGAAAAGAGCGAAAACAAAAATTTTTTGCAAAAAAATTTTTGTTTTCGCTCTGAGAAGCCCCCGCCGCAGGTCTTTTCAGAGGGAAAAAGAAATTTTTTTTGCAAAAAAATTTCTTTTTCCCTCTTTTCGGGGTTTCAAATGGGATACTTCATTTCGTCACTTAAAATTTTACAGGAACCAGGAACTATTATTTTTGTATGATTCAGCAATTTATAGTATTATAACTCGCTGAATCTTATTATTTTTGCATGATTCAGCGAGTTATAATACTATAACTCGCTGAATCTTATTATTTTTGCACGATTCAGCGAGTTATAGTAATAATTCATTGAAAATCAATGGTTTAAAAATTTTCAGTAATCTGTTTAAAACAAATCTATTAAACAAATGATTGGAAGAATCGAAGAAATTAAAATCATGCAGCAATTGCTTCAGAGTTCCAAAGCTGAAATGTTAGCTGTGTACGGGCGTAGGCGCGTTGGTAAAACGTATCTTATTAAAAATGTTTATCAACCGAATTTGAGTTTTGAGTTCACAGGCACTCAAAATGCAACACTTAAAAATCAACTTTTTAAGTTTACAGATAAAATAAAACATTTTTTTTTGCGATAATCAAAATTCTTGCCGAAAAATGGAGTGGTATGACGCGCCAAGAAATTATGATTCAATCAAAATTTAAAGACGGGGGTGGGTTGAGTAAAATTTTAGACGAATTGGAAGCCTCTTCTTTCATTACACCAATTCCTTCATTTCAGAAAAAAAACAAGGATTTTGTATATCGGTTGACCGATGAATATTCGTTATTTTACTTGAAGTTTATTGAAAGCAAACCCATTTTAGGCAAAAATTCATGGTTACAGCAATCTTCCGAAGAAAAATATAAAATTTGGGCAGGTTATGCTTTTGAAAATATTTGTTTAAAACACGCCGAAGCTATCAAAATAGCATTAGGTATATCGGGGATTTATACCGAAACATCCGCTTATTTGCATAAAAAGAATGATACGTCCGACGGTTTTCAAATAGATATGTTGATTGATAGGGCAGATAGAGCCATTAATTTATGCGAAATAAAATTTTATAACGATAATTTTCCAATGACGGATGAATATGTGCAGCACTTGCGGCAACGCAGAGAACTTTTTAGAACGGTTACAAAAACGAAAAAAATTCTTTTTAACACGCTCATTACGACTTATGGCGTGAAACATAATAAAAGCAGTCGAGGACAAACCGACCATATTATAACGATGGATAAATTATTTATTTTGAATAGTTTTGATTAAAAATAGGATAAATAATTATTCATAAAACATTGATAATAAATATTTTGTAGAGATAAGGCAATGCCTTATCTCTACTATGAATTGTATATTTAATGTATCGTTAATTCACCATTGATTTTGATTTTAATGGTTTCAAGGTTATCAAGCCCAATCGAATCCACCACTTTTACAGCTATCAAATGGGTTCCAGACTTAAATTTCCGAGTTTGTACGCCATCTTTATCAATCATAATTTCTGGTCTGAATCCTTTTTCGGCTTCGTAATCAAAATCCCAAGCATAAAATTCAATACCTGCGCTTGATTTTCCTTCAGCAATTAACTGAATAGCCCGATTTCCAGTACCTTCCAAACCACAGTCTTTTGCTTCGACTTTTAAACTCGGCTTTTTCGCAATCGGCACAATTTCATCTACGCACATCAATTTTATAATCACATTTTCCGTATTTTTAAGCCTTGCAACCCGTCGGTTTCAAAATACGGTGCATTTCGATGACTCGTTCTTTCAACCAAGCAATATAATGGTCAATGCCACCACTCCATCGGTCTTGGAAACTCCGAATTTCGCCCGAATCGCCCCAAATCACTTCATAATTCCGATTACTAAAAAAGGGTGGGTCGAGATAAACCAAATCAACCGATTCACTTTCAATTTGTCGTAAAATTTCAAGATTGTCACCAAGTAATAATTTATTCATAACGCTCTATTTTTAATGATAGCGTCGTCGAGGTTGTAACCTCGACGACGCTAATTCGTTGATAGCGTCGTCGAGGTTGTAACCTCGACGACGCTAATTTGTTGATTATCAATTATTTATATCCCGAGTGCTAACGTGATTTTAAATAATTAATCGAATCGGTTCTTGCAAAATGCTTTTCAACGTTTGCAAAAATTGTGCACCCGTCGCGCCATCCACCACTCGGTGGTCACACGAAAGCGTCACGCGCATCACATTTCCAACCGCCAACGCTCCATTTTTAACAATCGGCTTCTGCAAAATCGCCCCAACTGCCAAAATACAAGCATTCGGCGGGTTGATAATCGCGGTAAACTCCTCCATTTCAAACATCCCCAAATTGGAAATCGTAAACGTACTACCTGAAATTTCATCCGCTTTCAAACGCATTTCCTTCGCCCGACCTGCCAATTCGCGCACTTCGCTATTGATTTGAGATAACGATTTTTTATCTGCGTCGCGCACCACAGGCACAATCAACCCGTCCGCAATCGCCACCGCGACACCTATATGTATATCATGATGTTCGCGGATTTTGTCGCCCATCCAACCCGAATTAATAACAGGATGTTTTTTCAAAGCCGCCGCAACTGCTTTTACAATCATATCATTAAAAGAAATCTTTGTAGGAGCCGCTAAATCATTGATTTGTGTACGAGTTGCCATTGCTTTCTCCATGTCAATTTCTGCCGTCAAGTAGAAATGTGGAGCCGATTGTTTGCTATCTGTCAATCGTTGCGCAATGATTTTGCGCATATTTGACAATGGTTTGTCCGTAAAACGACCTTCTGCAACGGGTTTTGTAACCACAGGTTGCGCCGTTTCGACCACAGGAGCAGGCGTTTGCGCCCCTTTTTGAATCGCTTCTTCCACATCGCGGCGCACAATTCGACCATTATCACCCGAACCTTTGACCGCACTCAATGAAACATTTTGTTGTTTAGCGATTTCGCGGGCAAGCGGTGAAGAGAAAATCCGTGCCGTTGCATGCGTTTCGACCGTTTCAACCACCACCGTTGCCACTGCCGCAGGTGCGGGTTCGGAAGCAGGAGTCGGTTTCGCCGCCGCCGTGCCGCCGCCAAGCAAACTTTCAAACGCTTCACCCGCCTTGCCGATAACGGCTAACGGTGCGCCGACCACCAATTTCCCACCTTCGGGAATGCCAACATATAATAAAATCCCTTTTTCGGGACTTTCAAAATCCATTGCCGCTTTATCGGTTTGAATTTCCGCCAACAAGTCGCCTACCGCAACCGTATCGCCTACTTTTTTATGCCAAGCGATAAGTTCGCCTTCTTCCATCGAATCGCTCAGACGGGGCATTCTGATGAGTTGTGCCATGATATATGATTTCTTTTGATTGATATAACTATTTTAAAATCAATTGTTTAGCTCGTTTTAAGATTCGAAAATCTGCCAACGATTTGCTGCCCAAGCATTGATATTTTTATAAAGTTGCGTTGTTTTAAAATGATTGATGCTGTACGCTATCCTAAAAATAGCGGCAATAGTGTCCTCGCCAATACCTTTTTTCAAAAATTTCGATAAATACAGAGCCGTGATTTTCATAAAATCATGCCCATTGCATAATTGCAATAACTCGTGGCTGCCCTCTGATAACTGTTCTACTACCAACAATAAAAGTATCGGGTCTTTGATTTTCGCATTTGGCGATTTTAATACTACTTTTTGAACATATTGTTGTTTATTAAAATTAAAATTTTTTATATCAAACAAATCATTAAACCCAACATGTTCAAAAGCCAATCCAATACGATTTGTGTCATTATGCCATCGAAAGCAACTCATGAAACGCAAGGATTCCAACAATTGAACTTTCAAAGGAGCATGTGTTTCTTTCTGTTTATCGGAAAATTCACACAAGATAGCACTAAACACATCATCACAAGCAGCTATCATAATTTCCATATCATGAAAATCTGTCAAGAATAACTTATTGAAAGGGCTACTTTTACCTTCCAAATGTAAAAAATCTGCATCTCGAATACCGATAATACGAGGGCATTGCTTACACAATTCTATTAAACACTCTTCTAATTTAAACTTGCCACCAGGAATCATTTCCACTTTTGCAGTATCATTATTGCACAGTTTTCGGTACAAACGCACATCGCTATCGCCTTCTAACAATAGAAATACTTTGTTTCTGTTATTGGGATGAGGGATTTCCATTCTTAATTCAGTCATCTTGCCCTCAAATGTTAAATCGTTTTGTTTCATTTAATCTATATGAGTTTCAAGGTTATACGCTAAATCCCATCTATTATGTATGATTTGCGGCGAATGCGTTGCCATGATCACCTGTATTTGTTGCAACTCAATAATACGCAACAAATCATTCAAAAATTCCTTTTGCCAAGTAATATGGAGTGAAATTTCGGGTTCATCAATTAATACTAAGGTATTTTTTTCAGCTTTAAATATTAATTCGTAAAGTAAAATAACTTCATGCTGTTCACCTGAGGATAAATCTGTTAGATTTAATATTTTATTTTGATGCGTCCAAAGCGTAAAACCCTTATCCTTGTCAATTTTAACAGACTTATAGGTAAATCGCCGTTCATTTAAAATATGAGTAAACAATTCTAGGCGTTCCAATAGCGAATTAAACACACCCAATTTTTTTTCTATATCATTCAAATATACAAATAAAACTTTTGCATTCGCTTCATCGAACGTAGGTACTTCTTGTTCGCTTTCGTAAAGCCCATATTCTCTTAATTTTTTTTGTTTCGTTTTTAAAATTTCAAACCGTCGATTAAACTCTTTTTCATTAAGTTTTTCAGATTCGTTTAACAAACGTTTTGGAAAACTGCTATCTAAATCCTGCGAGACACGCAAGGAATGTTGCGACGTGCTGCTAATCATAATTTTCAGCTCTTTCGCATATTCTCGAATCGTATCTGTCATATAATTACTATTCGCTTCAAGATAGCTTGATAGCCCCCGTTGCATTTTTACTTTTTTAAATAATCTTTGCTCTTTGATAAGATGTATATTCAAATTATTTAAAAACTGTAACTTTTTTGAATTTTTAAAAACTCTATTTATTTCTGAATATTCTATTTCTGATTCAGGATAAACAGATTTAACATATTCTTCGACCTCATCCATCGTTAGAACCACGTCATTGCGTCTATCAATCCACTGTTCGGTATCTATTCGCCTCAAATGTGGTATTCGCTTTTCAATTTGTTTGAAAATATCATCCGCTTTAGTGTATGAAAAAGAGTCAATTTTTTTATCTAATTCAAAAAAACGAAAATCAATTTTTTGTTTTTCGTTTTTAGAAATTTCAATACGAATATGATTATCCAAACTAAGAATAATATTTTCAAAAATCAATTTTTGAAAAAAGGCGAACTGTTTACTGAACAAATTATAAATGATATTTAATATCATCGTTTTGCCAAACCCATTAGGTCCTGTGATGATAAGCAAATTCTCTTTGTTCTCAAATGGGATATCATAATCAAACAAATCAAACAATTTGTTAATTTTTATATTGATAATTTTCATTGAAAGTTTCTTTATTGAAATAGTTTGCAAAAGTACGGAGATTTTAACATTTTTGAATCGTCTTAGTTCAAAAATATTTTACATCCTTATAAATGTCGCCGCCATGCAAAAAACGCATTCAAACTTAACCAATATAACATCCCCGAAAACGATAATTCGGTCAATGAAATAAATAATGCTTTTTGATTCAAATCTATTTCAAATATTTTGTACCAAAACATATTGCTCATCACGAACGACGCATGTATTGCGTACAAAATAAAAAAGATTTTCACCATGCGTTTGAGCCAACCTGTGATAAATAGTTGCTTTCGATTGACTTTTTTACCACGTTCATACAAGATGAAACGATAGGCAAAATACAAGTATAATCCAAACGTTATCAACCAAATACACTTGCCAAAATTTCCATATAAAGGATTGAATAAATAGAAATCTTTTTTATATGCGTCTGTTTCAAATTCTAAGAAAACGTACAAAGCGGCTTGTGCAATGGGCAATATAAAATGTTTTAAATCATTTCGATGCAATTGAAATTGTGGGTATAATCGGCTTTTCACATAGAAAAAAAGCAATGGACCAAAAGCAAATGTATAATAAATCGGCAAGTAATAAAGGCGCAAATGTCGTCCCGAAACGCCCCAATAATTCCACAAATGATGCACTCCTGTCAGCGCGAGGGTGAGCAGTAATGCCGCAAACAAATAGTTTGAACTCGGCGCAGCAAGTACTTTCCGAAAAAAAACAAAGGATGCCATCAAAAAACCAAATAATATTGCGACACTCATGCCGATTGCGGTCAGCCATCGGAGGATTTCGATTAAAATTTCAAACATTTTATTTATTTTTTGAATTTTTGCTATAAATGTATTTGTAAATTAGGAAAAGTTGTACATTCGCTCCTAAATTTTTTACAAATCACCCAAAATAGCTTATTTACCCCGAATTACACGAGTTTACACCAATTATTGATAAAAATTCGTGTAAATTCGTGTAATTTGTGGCAAAATTAGCGTAATTTAAATCCGAATTCACCATGATTGACGCTATCACAGGCATTTTTACGACCAAAACGCCTACTTATTCGGTCATCGAAACCGCAAGTGGCATTTCGTATCGCATTCACACGAGTCTGAGTACCTATTCCAAAATCGAAAAATTGGAAAAAGGAAAACTTTTAACCTATTTTCAAATTAAAGAAGATGCTCATTCGTTATACGGTTTTGCAGAAGAAGCAGAACGAACGTTGTTTACACATTTAATTTCGGTTTCAGGGGTCGGCGCGACAACGGCACAAATTGTTTTATCTTCCATGCACCCCGAAGAAGTCAGAACTGCGATTTTGTCTGAAAATGAGGTTGCTTTTTCCAAAGTCAAAGGTATCGGCGCGAAAACCGCAAAACGCATTATTTTGGATTTGAAAGACAAAATGCAAAAAGAATCATTTGATCCGATTGATAAAATGGGCTTATTAAATATGCCTGCAAAAGATAATAAGATTCGGGAAGAGGCTTTGATGGCGTTAGTGACGCTTGGATTTGTGCGCATCAATGTTCAAAAAGCGTTGAATGCTATTTTGCAGGAAAAACCGACGATTTCTACCGTTGAGGAATTGATTAAATTGGGATTGCGCCGTTTATCAAGCGTATAAATTTGCAAACACATAGGGACATATAACACATAGAATATTGATTATCAATGTTTTATATACAATAGATGCCTATATACATCGCACTATCACAACATCTGCATCCTATATACAGATGGTTCGCAAAAATAAGTATATGAAAGTATGTACATATACATTAATGTCAAAATAGTACATTAATGGCTGTTCAGATATTTTTTAAGAATTTTTGCAATGATTATGATTAAATTTTAAAATTATAATTTAAAATTAAACCAAAAATAGTATTTTATATCGTTGTTGAATTAGCATAAAAATAAATTTGCGTAATGTTAGAATGCAAACTAACTTTGTGAAAAGTTTTAGTCTAAAAAGCAAAAAAACAACCTCTTTTTATGATGCAACTCATTATCAACGACGTAAAATCGGCTACTAAGTCCGTCAGTCAGGTGACTGTAACTTTTGCTTTCGCTCCAAAAGCAAATTGCTGTTGTTGTTGCTGTTGCTAATCTCTCTTTTTCTCCTTTAATGTAGAAATTACTGTCATTCATTCGTGCCTGTAAAAGACGCGCTTTGTCGCATCTTACACAGACGAATTATCGTAAACAATTCAAAAGTATCGAGTTATATATTATGAAAAATAATGTTCATAATTTAATCCTTCAATTGGAAGGCAAAACAGTTGTAGAACAATTGCAACTTTTAGCCTATTTTTTTCCAAACCAAATTACGTTTTCCACGAGTTTCGGATTGGAAGACCAAGCCATTGCGCACCTTATTTTTGAAAATAAAATTCCAATTCGCGTTTTCACATTAGATACGGGCAGACAATTTCAGGAAACTTATAATACTTGGGAAGCGACTTTACAGAAATATAATCAACCGATTATTGCGTATTATCCTGATAATCAATTCGTTGAACAATTGGTTCAAGAGCAGGGAAGCAATGGTTTTTATCATTCGGTTGAAAATCGCACTGCATGTTGCCGCGTTCGGAAAGTATTGCCGTTGCGCCGCGCTCTTGCGAATCAAGCAATTTGGATTACAGGGATTCGGGCAGAACAGTCGCCGAATCGTCAAAATATGCCACAATTAGAATGGGATGAGGCATTTCAAATGATTAAATTTCATCCTATTTTGAATTGGACTTGGGATACTTTAAAACAATTTATCTCAAAAAGCCAAATTCCTTACAATCCTTTACATGATAACGGATTTGTATCTATTGGTTGCGCCCCGTGTACGCGGGCAATTGCGGCGGGTGAAGATTTTCGGGCAGGACGCTGGTGGTGGGAAGCCGAATCTAAAAAAGAATGCGGACTTCATTTAAAACCTAAAACAATTTAACACAAAATTTATTCAACAATTTTCTAACAAATTAAAAATCAATCAGTTATGAGTAAGTTGATAATGAGTCATCTTGATTATTTGGAAGCGGAAGCCATTTATATATTGCGCGAAGTTGCGGCACAATTTGAACGTCCTGCATTGTTGTTTTCGGGCGGCAAAGATTCTATTTTGTTGGTTCATCTGGCGATGAAGGCTTTTCGTCCTGCAAAATTGCCTTTTCCGTTGATTCACATTGACACGGGACACAATTTTGAAGAAGTTTTAGCTTTTCGGGATAGTTTGGCAAAAAAATATGGCGAAAAACTCATCGTCCGAAAAGTGGAAGATACCATTAAAAAACAACGTTTGAAAGACGCAAAAGGAAAATATCCAAGTCGTAATACGTTGCAAATCAATACTTTATTAGAAACAATTGAAGATTTAGAATTGGATGCCTGCATTGGCGGCGCACGGAGAGACGAAGAAAAAGCGCGTGCAAAAGAACGTATTTTCAGTGTTAGAGATGAATTTGGACAGTGGAATCCAAAGGCACAACGCCCTGAATTATGGCGCATTTTCAATGGGAAAATTCATAAAGGTGAAAATATGCGTGTATTTCCGATTTCAAATTGGACGGAATTGGATGTTTGGAATTACATTCAACGCGAGAAAATTGAGTTGCCTTCACTATACTTTGCACATAATCGTAATTGCGTACTCACTGATAATCAACAACTTATAGCAGTTACAGAACATATTCGTTTGGATACGGATGATTATATTGTGAATCGAAAAGTGCGTTTTCGCACCATTGGCGACGCGACTTGCACGGCGGCAGTCGAAAGTGATGCAACAACGGTGGCGGATATTATTGAAGAACTTTTGCATGCGAAAGTGTCTGAGCGCGGCGCGACACGTTTAGATGACCGTCTTTCAGAAGCGGGCATGGAGGACAGAAAGCGAAATGGTTATTTCTAAACAAACGGCAAAAAACGAGATGGAATTATTAAAATTTATCACCTGTGGGAGCGTTGATGACGGCAAAAGTACCTTAATCGGACGCTTATTATACGATTCAAAAGCCGTTTCAAGTGACATTTTGAATGCTATTGAGGCTCAAACACGTCAAAAACAGGGTGGCAAGATTGATTTGTCGCTCCTAACCGACGGTTTACGCGCCGAACGCGAACAAGGGATTACGATTGATGTCGCATATAAATATTTTACGTCATCTGTTCGCAAATTTATCATCGCGGACACGCCTGGACATATTCAATATACTCGAAATATGGTCACAGGTGCGTCACATACGGATGCCGCGATTGTGTTGATTGATGCGCGAAAAGGGGTTATTGAACAGACAATTCGACACAGTTTGTTGGTTCATTTGCTTGGGATTCCGCATTTAATTGTGGCAATTAACAAAATGGATTTAGTTGATTTTGATAAACACATATTTGATAAAATTGTATTTGATTATCAACAATTAGCGACAAGTTTGGGTATTAAAAAAGTTCGATTTGTGCCTGTGAGCGCGTTGAATGGCGACAATGTGGTACATCGTTCTGACGTAATGCGTTGGTACACAGGCGATAGTTTATTAAAAATTTTAGAAACATTAGAAGTTGCGATTCACAGCAGTACGCCGCGTTTTCAAGTGCAATATGTGATTCGTCCGCGTTCTGCGGAATATCCTGATTATCGTGGTTATGCGGGGCAGGTTTTGAGTGGGACGTATCGGGTGGGCGATAAAGTGAAGGTTTTACCGAGTGATATTGATTCTCAAATTACATTTATCGAAGTGAATCAAAAACACGTTTTACAAGCGAATCCATTGCAATCCATTGTTTTACATTTGAAAGATGATATTGATGTAAGTCGAGGGGATTCGATTGTGGTGGTGAATGATGCTTGTATTGAACCAGAAGTTTCGCAAAATATTCAAGCAACAATTTGTTGGTTCGACGAAACGGTGGATTTGAAAACAAATGCAAAATTTTTATTACAACAAAATGCAACTACGGTTAAAGCAATTGTGAAAAGCATTGATTTTCAAATAGATGTGAATACGTTGGTTCAAAATAAGGTGCGCACGGCGAGTTTGAATGATGTGGTACAGGTGCAATTGCGGACGGCGCGACCGCTTGTTTTTGATTCCTATCAAGATAATCGTCAAACAGGAGCGTTCATTTTGATTGACGAGCAGACCAATCAAACCGTTGCCGCAGGTATGATTTCTAAGTAGTTGGTTCGTTTGATGGTTATTTCGTTAAAACATTGATAATCAACTTTTTAACGAAACAACTGACCAACTAACTAACTTTAAAATGATAGACAAATGACAAAAAAATCTAAAATATTCATTGTTGGCGCGGGCATCGGAGACCCCGAAATGATGACGCTGAAAGCGAAAAGAGTGATTGAGTCCGCAGATGTTATATTATATGATGCGCTGGCAAATCCGAAGATTTTAGAATGGGCAAATCCGTTTGCTTTAAAACTTTTTGTTGGCAAGCGCAAAGGTTGTAAGGCTTATTCGCAAACAGATATTCAAGAAATGTTAATAGAATATGCCGAAAATGGCAATCAAGTAGTGCGATTAAAAGGCGGTGATCCATTTGTTTTCGGTCGTGGGCGCGAAGAAATGGAGGCGGCGCAAGCGGAAAACATTGATACTGAATACATTGCGGGCATTTCGAGTGCGATTGCTGCGCCTGCGAGCATCGGCATACCCGTTACGTATCGGGGCGTGAGTCAAAGTTTTTGGGTGATGACGGCAACAAATGAATTAAATCAATTGAATCCAGAAATTGTACAAGCAGCCGCAACGCAAGCAACAGTCGTTATTTTAATGGGATGGTTTCAGTTACAAGCAATTACACATATTTTTTTAAAATATAGAAGTGCAGATACGCCGATTGCAATCATTCAAAACGCGTCGCTTCCAAATGAAAATGCCGTTGTGAGCGACCTTGCAAACATTGTCGAAGCGGCGGCGGAAGCAAATTTGAGTACACCTGCGGTCATTGTCATCGGAGAAGTGGTTCAATTTGCAGCCGAAAAGTTTAAAAAACAACATAATTGGAGTGAATTGGTAAACATATAGAAATATAGGAAATATAAATTTTATAAAGAATTGATTTGTAACCTTTTACAAAACAGATGTTTCCGCTGTCCGTATGTGTTTTCAACCGATATCTCTGATGCGTTTCAAAAAAAAATCATCAACAAAAAATATACAATTATGCTTTTTCATTCTCAACATAGACCTGCTGTTTTCGATAAAGAAGCGATAGATCAACTTTCTAAAAATTTGCCAAAAGACCAATTATTATGGCTAAGTGGTTATTTTTACGGGCTTTATGAATCTAAAAATTCAATTATAACTGCGCCACAACCCGTTGTTGAAACGCCGCAAATTACAATTTTATACGCTTCACAATCGGGCAATAGCAAAAAAGCAGCCAATCAAACGGCTGAAAAAATTCAAACAAAAGGTTGGAAAACGAATGTTGTTGACATGGCTGATTATCAAAATCGGCAATTAAAAACAGAACGTTTTTTATTACTTGTGGTCAGCACTTATGGCGAAGGTGAGCCACCTGCGGCAGCCGAAACGTTTTACAATTGGTTGCATAGCCCTCGTGCGCCGCGTTTGCCAGAATTAAATTTTGCAATTTTGGCTTTGGGCGATACAAGTTATTTGCATTTTTGCAAAACAGGAGAAGATTTTGATACCCGTTTGGAACAATTAGGCGCGAAACGCTTGGTGAAAAGGGCAGATTGTGATGTGGATTTTCAAGCGGATGCGGCACAATGGATGGATTCAGTTATACAACATATAAATAATTTAGATGCTTTTAAGGCAACGGTTCAGCCTTCTAACACTTTTATTAAACAACAAATAGTTGAAAAAGCACCTACATATAATGCAAAAAAACCATTTCAAGCGGAAATTATTGAGAAAATCCAATTGAATGGGCGCGGCTCTGCAAAAGAAACGTATCATCTCGAATTAGCAACAGAAAGTTTGAAATATGAGGCAGGAGACGCGCTGTCCATATTGGCATCGAATTCTGAACGATTGGTTGCAGCTGTGTTAAAAACAACTCGATTAGAACCTTCAACGCTCGTTAAGTTTGATAATCAAGAACTTACACTTGGTGAAATTTTATTAAATCATACAGAATTGTCTGTTTTGACGCGCAAAGGGTTGACCGATTATCACCATTTTTCTAAAAATGAAAAATTAGGTCAATTGCTTTTGGACAATTCGGCGTTACAACAATACATTTACGGGCGCGATATTGTTGATTTATTAAATGATTTTCCAACGGATTTCACGGCAGAAACGTTTGTTAAAATTTTGAAAAAAATGCCTGCGCGTGCGTATTCTTTGGCTTCGAGTCCGTTATTTTGCGCCGATGAAGCGCATTTGACCGTCAGCGCGGTGCGTTATCAGGCTTTTGGGCGCAAAAAAGAAGGTGTTTGTTCTACTTTTTTGGCGGATAGAATTGGTATTGGCGAAAAATTAAATGTATATGTGCATGAAAATGAATATTTTAGATTGCCAAAAGATTCAAATCAAAATATTATCATGGTCGGTGCTGGCACGGGTATTGCGCCGTTCCGAGCGTTTGCGCAAGAACGCGAAGTGACGGGCGCAACGGGTAAAAATTGGTTATTTTTTGGAAATCCAAATTTTACAACCGATTTTTTGTATCAATTGGAATGGCAACAATATTTGAAAAAAGGTATTTTGAATCGGTTGGATGTGGCGTTTTCGAGAGACCAAGCCGAAAAAATATATGTGCAACATCGTTTGTTGCAACAATCAAAACAAGTTTTTAATTGGTTGGAAAATGGGGCTCATTTTTATGTTTGCGGGGATAAAAATCGTTTGGCGGGTGATATTGAACGCGCTTTGATTGGAATTGCAACCAAAGAAGGCGGTTTTTCAACAGAAAAAGCAACAGAATATGTCAAAAATTTAAAAAAACAACGTCGTTATTTGGAAGACGTTTACTAAAATAAAATAATTTGCCCCGAATTGGACGAATTTTTCACGAATTTTTGATAACTATTTTCGTGAAAATTCGTGCAAGTTGTGTCTTATTTCAATCATCTAATCATGGAAAAAAATAAATTGTCAGAAGTCGAACATATTAAAGATAAAAGTCAATTTCTGCGCGGGACTTTGGAAGAAAGTTTGATAAATCCTATCACGGGCGCACTGTTTTCGGAAGATACACATTTAATAAAATTTCATGGGTCGTATCAACAAGCTGACCGTGATTTGGACAGCGAACGCAAACGCCAAAAATTAGAACCATTATATTCTTTTATGATACGTGTGCGGCTGCCTGGCGGCATCGCTACGCCGCAACAATGGTTGCGCATGGATGAATTATCAACAATTTATGGCAATAATACCTTAAAATTGACCACGCGACAAGCATTTCAGTTGCATGGCATCTATAAAAAAGATTTAAAAACGACTATTCAAGGTTTTAATGAGGCACTTTTGGACAGTATTGCGGGTTGCGGCGACGTGAATCGCAATGTGATGAGCAATCCAAATCCGTATCAATCGAATTTGCACGACGCAACTTACGAAACTGCAAAGGCTATTTCGGCACATTTGACTCCAAAAACTTCATCATATTGGGAGATTTGGCTCAACGGTCAAGCCGTAAATGAGGACGGCGAACCCAAAGAACCCAAAGCAAATGCATTGATTTCGCGCAAAAAAATAGAAGGTGACGCAGAACCGATTTATGGCAAAACGTACCTCCCGCGCAAGTTCAAAATTGCGATAGCCGTTCCGCCTCATAACGATACAGATATTTTTTCTAATGATATAGGTTTAATTGCCATAGAAAAAAATAATCATTTGATTGGTTATAATGTGTCAATTGGTGGTGGTTTGGGGATGACTTTTGGCATGCCTGAAACATATCCGCGTTTGGCGGATTTAATTGGTTTCGTAGAAACGGAAAAAGTGGTGGATGTATGTGAAAAAATTGTAACGATTCAACGGGATTGGGGCAATCGGGAAAATCGCAAATTATCTCGTTTGAAATATACGATTGACCGAGTTGGGTTGGACGTTTTTAAAACAGAATTGTTTAAAAGATTGGGTTATGAATTAAAACAAACTGTTAATTATGAATTTAAAAGTTCGGGCGATGCGTTTGGTTGGTCGTTGAATCCGAATGGGAATCATAATTTGACACTTTTTGTTGAAGGTGGGCGCATTCATGATGTTGAAAATTATC
The DNA here is from genome assembly GCA_041192405.1 of Bacteroidota bacterium. Classification (GTDB taxonomy): domain Bacteria; phylum Bacteroidota; class Bacteroidia; order Chitinophagales; family Saprospiraceae; genus JAAFJT01. The sequence goes on from JBEEMZ010000047.1 coordinate 15,216, forward strand.
AATTGAAAACGGCTTTAAAAGCGGTTGCACAATTAGGTGATTGTGATTTTCGATTGACGGGCAATCAGAACTTAATGATTTGCAATATTTTACCTATTAATAAAAAATTAATTCAAAGTATTTTAAGTCATCATGGCGTTTTGAAAACGGAGGTAAATCACACAGGTTTGCGTTTGAATAGCATCGCGTGTGTTGCTTTGCCTACGTGTACGATGGCGTTTGCGGAAGCGGAACGTTATTTGCCACAATTAATTGATAAATTGGATGTGATGATGCAAGAAACGGGTTTGGAAAAAGAAGCAATTGTGATTCGCATGACAGGTTGTCCGAATGGTTGCGGGCGACCGTATTTGGGTGAAATTGGGTTAGTTGGGAAATCTATGGGGCGTTATAATTTGTATCTTGGCGCGGCGTTTAATGGAGATAGATTGAATAAGTTGTATAAAGAAATGTTGAATGAAACAGAGATTTTGGCAACTTTACAGCCCATTATTGCAGATTTTGCGCAAAATCGGCTTCCAAATGAGCATTTTGGTGATTTTACGATTCGCAAACATTATGTAAAAGCAACTGTTCATGGACAAGATTTTCATCATTAATTCATAAAAATTTGCGAAATTTATATAAATTTCGCAAATTTTTCAATTAAACGAAACCATAAAAACCTAAATTTGTTTGTAATGGCAAGAGATATTTATCATAGTAATGTTAGAAATGCGCTTGTAAAAGATGGCTGGAAAATTACGCATGACCCATATTCACTTTCTGATAAAAATACAAATATGGATTATCAAATAGATATTGGTGCGCAAAAATTGATAGTTGCTGACAAAGGACTTGAAAAAATAGCTGTTGAAGTCAAAAGTTTTTTAAAAGCATCCTTTGTCCATGAATTTCATGGTATTTTAGGACAATATTTAATCTACATTGAAGGATTAAAATTGATAGATCCGAATCGAAAATTATATTTGGCAATGCCTGATTTTGCACATCGAAGGTTACAAGATTATTCTTTTTTAGCTGCAGTAATTAATTTTTATAAAATTAATATCATTATTTATAACGTTGAAAATGAATCAATTACATCATGGATAGAATAAAAAAATATCAAAAAATTATAATTAATTTACTTAAACCGCTTAAAAATGAACCAACCGATACTTATGTTTTGATTGATAAAGAACAGCATCATTATCAAGTCATGCGGGCAGGTTGGGATAATCAGCAGCATTATTTCTTGCGGGTGCGGATTCATTTGCACGTCAAACCCGACGGCAAAATATGGATTATGGAAAATCGTACCGAAGAAGATATTGCAGAAATGTTGGTTGCACAAGGGGTGCCTAAGTCAGATATTGTAATTGCTTTGCTTCCTATGTATGCACGTACTCATTCAGGTTATGGTATTGGTTAACAATGAAATATAAATTAAAATTTATTATTATAAACAATTTACGATGATTGTGAAACCTCACAAGCATGGTCAAGTTTTCACCTTTAAAAATGGAACATACCAATTGCCTTTTCCCCATTTTCGTCAAAATGGAACAATTTCGCGTTTTGATTGTCGGTGGCGGCGCGGTCGGTTTGGAGAAATTGACCGCGATTTTGAGAAATAGCCCCGCAACACCTCTTACTTTGGTCGCGCCTGAGATTTTGGAAGAAATTCAAAACTATGCACTTTCGTTTCCAAAAGTGGTTTTGAAAGCAAAAAATTTTGAATTATCGGATTTAAACGAACAAAATTTTGTCATCGCCGCAACAGATGATAAAATTTTGAATACCGAAATCAAAAAAGCAGCGACTCAAAAAGGTATTTTAACAAACGTCGCAGACACGCCTGATGAATGTGATTTTTATCTTGCGTCCATTGTTCAAAAAGGAGATTTGAAAATTGCGATTTCGACCAATGGCAAGTCGCCGACGATTGCCAAACGGTTGAAAGAAGTTTTAAATGCGGTGTTGCCGACGGAATTAGATGCGATTTTGCAAGATATGACTGCAATTCGGCAGCGTTTACAAGGGAATTTTGCGGAAAAAGTGAAAACGTTGAATAAAATTACGAAGATTTTGGTGCATCGCCCATAATATTAGAAAACAGCAAAAATGGTTAGTAGAATTTTTAGCAACTTTGACTGCCCCAGCGTTATCGGTGCAAGAAGTGTTGGAAATCATTCAAAGAGCTATCCGTTAAAAATAATTCCTTAAAATACGCTGAAACCAACAAAAGCCTTTGCATCTATTTGATAATCCAAATTTGCTTAGTACTTTTGCGCCGAAATTCTATCATTGATTATCAAATTAGTGCGTTCCATCAAACGCGCTGCATAACCAAATCCGAAATGAGCGAAATCGTAGATGTACGGGCGAGACAAATTTTAGATTCTCGCGGCAATCCGACTATTGAAGTCGAAGTTTATACCGAAGAAGGCGCGATGGGACGCGCTGCTGTGCCATCAGGTGCAAGTACAGGTTCGCATGAAGCGGTCGAATTGAGGGATAATGATAAAAGAAAATATCTCGGCAAAGGCGTTTTGAATGCGGTTCAAAATGTGCATGACATCATTATGCCTGAATTATGTGGGCTCGACGTGACTGAACAACGACAAATTGATGCGCTGATGCGCGAATTGGACGGCACCAAAAATAAAGGCAAATTGGGCGCGAATGCGATTTTGGGTGTTTCATTGGCAGTTGCGAAAGCGGCGGCTGAAGAATTGGGTTTGCCGTTGTACCGTTATATCGGCGGTGTGAACGCTTGTACGTTGCCCGTGCCGATGATGAATATCATTAATGGCGGTTCTCATGCAGACAATAGTATTGATTTTCAAGAGTTTATGATTGTGCCGTTGGGCGCGGACACGTTTAGCGAAGGTTTGCGGATGGGCGTTGAAGTGTTTCATCATTTGAAAAATGTGTTGAAAAAGAAAGGTTATTCCACAAATGTGGGTGATGAAGGCGGTTTTGCACCAAATATTAAAAGCAATGAAGAAGCTCTTGAAACGATTTTAACTGCTATTGAAGCGGCTGGTTATAAAGCGGGCGAACAAATTTATATTGCGTTAGATGCGGCTGCTTCGGAATTTTATAATGAAAAAGAAAAGGTTTATCATTTTAAAAAATCGGATGGACGCAAATTGTCTGGTGAAGCGATGGTTGATTTTTGGGCAGAATGGTGCCGCAAATATCCGATTTTCAGCATTGAAGACGGTTTACACGAAGATGATTGGAGTGCGTGGAGCTTAATGACTAAAAAATTGGGTAAAAAAGTACAATTAGTCGGTGATGATTTGTTTGTAACGAACACAGAGCGTTTACAACGCGGGATTGACAAAGATGTTGCCAATTCGATTTTGGTGAAAGTCAATCAAATCGGCACGTTGACAGAGACGATTGATGCAGTGAGTTTGGCACATCGCAATCAATATACGAGTGTGATGAGTCACCGTTCGGGCGAAACAGAAGATACAACCATTGCAGATTTGGCGGTGGCATTGAATTGCGGACAAATTAAAACAGGTTCTGCAAGTCGGACGGATCGGATTGCAAAATACAATCAATTGTTGCGCATCGAAGAAGAATTGAATGTAACAGGTGTCTATTTAGGCAAAAAATTACTTAAAAAATAATACAATTTCGGAATGTGGATTTCGGATTTCGGAATGCTGCTCTAATTTTGCACTCCGAAATCCGAAATAGACCTTCCGAAATCCGAAATCCACATTCCGAAATCGTATGTCAGTATCAAAAGAGGTTTCAGCACAAGAGGTTTTTAAACCGTTGTTGAATAAAATCCCCACTTTTTTCTTCAATCGGACTTATCTTGTAACCAGTTTGTTTTTAATATGGTTAGCATTTTTCGACAAAAATAACTTGTGGTCGCAGTATCGCATTCAACAAACTTATAAAAAGTTGGAAAAAGATAAAGTTTTCTTCCAAAAAAAGTTGGAAGATGTTAAAGTTGAAAAAATAGATATGACCACCAATAAAGAAAAATTTGCTCGAGAAGAATATTTTATGAAGGCGGCGGATGAAGATGTGTTTGTAATCGAAAAAGAATGATAAATTTACAAAAAAAATTTGTAACTTTGCGGCAAAACTGTATGTTTGCAGTCAATTGCAATTAAAACCTTTTTTTTTAACTAAAACAAAATAAGATAATATGAGTAAACTGGATGACATCATCGCTAAATACGGCGAGAGCATGACCACCAAATTGGGGATTACCGACGTTGACCATGAATTGTTGGACGCGGTAACAAGAGCTTTGGGGCCACTTGTCTATTTGGAAGACGCGTCTCGCGTATCCTGCTCCGACCAAGAAGAAAAAGATCGGGTTAAAAACAATTTTTTGATTAAAAAATTAGGTATGACCGATTCACCAGATTTGGATGCGGGCATTGACCGAGTTTGTCAAAAAATGGGTTCTTCGAATCGGGATAAGTGGAGAGCCGTTTTTTATTATTTGTTGGTACAACATTTTGAAAAACGAGCGTTCTATTTACCAGAAGCTTAATGTCTTTTACAAAGGCATTTCAACGGGTACAAAAAGGTTCACTTTTTTGTACCCGCTTTTATTTCTGATGACACTACGGAGTTGTTAAAGATTGAATGCGTAAACGATTCATTATCAATTTATTTTTTCCCGCAGGTTTCGCTGATTTGCTTTCGTTCAACCTGTTTTACAGAATGAACCATCTTTTTATTCATCCTGCTCGAAACTAAATCAGCGAATTAACTCAACAAACTATTCGGCAAGGCAATAAAAAAGGTTGTCCCTTTGCCAACGGCTGATTCAAACCAAATCCGACCATTATATTTATCCACAATATTTTTACAAATCGTCAAACCAATGCCCGTGCCTTCATGTTGACGGCTCAATCGTTGAAACAATTTAAACACTTTGTCACTATATTCGTCCTCAATGCCAATACCATTATCCATGATTTTAATCCAAAATTCCTCTTTTTGCAACACCGTTTCAATCCGCACACTTGGTTTTTGTTCACAAAACTTCAAAGAATTGCTAATTGTATTCTGCAACAATTGTGTTAAATGTAAATGACTCACGCACATCGGCGGCAAATCATCTTTACAAATGATTTCAGCTTGTTTCGATTCAATGGTGCTGCGCAAATTTTCACACACTTCTTTAACAATTCGTTTCACCTTAATCGCCGTTTTCACCTCATGCCCTTCGGATGCAACGGTGGAATATTCCAATAATGCCGTCAACAAGGCATCCATCCGCTTCACGCCACTCGTCACATAGCCCATATAATTCGCCGCATCAATCGGCAATAGCGACATATAACGGCGTTGAATGATATGAATAAAATTGCCAATGCTCCGCAAAGGCTCTTTCAAGTCATGCGCCGACACATAAGCAAATTGATTTAAAATCTCATTCGACTCTTTTAACCGACGGTTTTGCGAGTGAATTTCTTCATTTTTTTGTTTCAAAATCAAATTCGCCTTCGTTTTAGCGCGCACCGAGTAAACCAATACAACTACCAAAATCGAAAACATGATAAAAACACCAATCCCTAAAATCTTGGATTGCTGATATTTAAGTGATTCAATTTCTTTTTCTTTGCGTGCCTCTGCTTTTTCAATATCGAATTTAAATTGAGCTTCCGTCAAGCGGCGCGATTTCTCCTCATTAAAAAGCGAATCGCCTAAGGCATTCGCTGCTGCCAAATATTGATACGCATTCACAAAATTACCTTGCGTTTTATAGATGTCAGACAACGCAATATTTGCTTTTTGGTCAATATCTTTGAAATGATACGTTTTGCAAAGGGACAAACATTTTTTAAAATAAAGCACTGCTTCGGAATTCAACTGCTTTTTCAAATATAAGTCGCCAAACTTATAATAAAATTCTGCTTGGTCATGTGTCGCAAAAAAACTTTTATATTCATTGCATTGCAAAAAGTAATTTTCTGCTTTATCATATTGATCTTGATGAATATACACATCTGCAATATTCATTAAGGATTCAATCATATTGCGCTTATCTTGCATAGAACGGAAAATATATAACGCATCTTCATGCCGTTGTAATGCTTCTTGATACTGTCCTGTCAAAATCAAAACCCGCCCATAAACATTTTGAATGGCACCAATCCGTGCGGAGTCATTTTGTTGTAAAGCCATTGAATAGGCTTTTTTCACATTTTTAAGGGCGGCTTCTGTATTTTTCGCCTTCAAATACGTGCTGCAAATATTTTGCAAAGAAATTAAAACATTTTTGGGATCATTTCGCTTTTCGGCAACCCCAAGCGATGACCAATAATATTCTACGGCATTATCAAAATCGCCCACAATCCCATACAACGCACCCAAGCCATGATACGCATATTCCACCGCTTCCCAATTATTGATGCTTTTAGCCACATCAAGCGTCATTAAATAATATTCTTTTGCCGCTTTATAATCCCCCATTTTGCGATTGAGGATTGCCCAATCGTTGTAAATTGCCAATTTATCCGTATCATGCGTCATCGGCGCGAGTTTCAACCCTTCTTGATACGCAGTTCGAGCATCATTTAGCAAATTATTATTTTCATAAATCAACCCTTTAGACCGATAAATATCCAGCAACATCCAAGATGGATTGCCATAAAGGGCTGCACTTGCAAAAGCCGTATCCGTTAATTGCAATGCTTGATGAATATCTTTGAAGGATAATTTTTTGGATTTTCGCAAAATTGCAGTGATTCCTTTTCTTGCAATCATTGAATCCTGATGCGATTGGGTAGAATTAGCAAACACAGTGCACATACTTTGTGGCGTTAGCGTACAAAGTAGCAGTAGCAAAGTCATCTGTAACAACTTTTCAAACAGCAATGTGGACAATGTGTTTCTCATATTAAGTAAAAAAAGCAATGGTTTTAGTTCGGACAAAAAAAACCTGCAATACTTATGCCGTAAAGCAGGTTTTTGTGGGATTCGCAAGTAAGAAAGAATTAAATATCTTTTCGTTTGTCTTCTGTACCGCAATCACCACCTTTAATTTGGAGTAGAGCTTCCACAGATAACTTTTCTTTGGTTTTCAAATCCGATTGGATTTCTCTAATTGTTTTTTTCACTTTAAAATTCGGTTTAACGATTAAACAAAATAAGCACAATTAATTAAATAGTCTTAGCAATTCAACAGTTATCCGCCACCAGGATTCGTATTGTTGGTATTACCAGTTTGATTATTGTTAGAAGTGCTGCCAAAGTTGGAGCTCGCATTTGAACCACCGCCAACATCTTTGCGTTTATCTTCCTCGCCGTCACCCCCGCGAAGGCGCAACAAATCGTGTTCCGATAAAATTTCTTTGGAAAAAAGCTTGTTCCGAATTTCTTGGATTGTTTTTTTCATCTTAAATCAGTTTGTGGATAAAATAGTAAATTAATTGCTCCTAATTATCTATTGCCTAATCGGTCAATAAATAGACTATGGTGCTTTCAGGTATGTTTTTAAAAAAGATAATGCTGCAGCAGCTAATGCTAAAAGTTCTTTGCGTTTGTCTTCTTCACCGTCGCCACCGCGTAGGCGTAACAAATCTTGTTCAGATAAAATTTCTTGAAAAGGAAGCCCGCTCCGAATTTCTTGAATTGTTTTTTTCATTTTAAATAAGTTTATAGATAAAAATAGTATTTAAATTTTTTTTATAACATTTACAACAAAATTGGTACGAACACTAAGTCAGGAGGAGGCGGAATCGCAGCAATAGCCACTGATAATGCTGACAATTCCTTGCGTTTATCATCTTCGCCAGTACCACCACATAGGCGGATCAAATCATTTTGGGATAAAATTTCTTTAAAATAGAGTTTTTGACGGATTTCTTGAATGGTCATCATTTGTGTAGTTTCCTTAGTAATTGTTAAAAATGGAATGGATTCAAAAGGTATGTTTTACCTTTACTTGGGTCAAATGTGTGCGGTTTTGCTTGTTTTTTGAAAACAGAATTTATAATTTTCTGACAGGGCTCAATCAAAATATACGGTTTTGTGTATTATGTAAGGTGACTATTTTCAAAAGAAAATATATATTTTCTTTTGAAAATAGCTATTTTTAGTGTTGTCAATTCGGTACTTTAAGAATTTGAATTGGATTTGAATTAGAAATTATATGATTTCTGATTCAAAGCAATTAGGATGCTTCTGGTTTAGAGGATTCATAAATGGCAATCCATTGTTCCACCGTTATTTTTTCAGCGAGTCGCCCAATCAACTCAAAGGGAATTTCAGCTGGTTTTTTGAACCGAATACAACCTTTTCCTTTATCCAATTTTTGTTTAGTAGCCTTTTCCCATTCCTTTTCAAGCCAAATAGATAGTGGTTCATTCATATATAAACCAATGTGGTACAAGGAAATATGATTTTTTTGCGCTCCCAAAGCAATAAAAGGCAAGGGTTGTTTTGGATTACAATGATAGCCTTGTGGATACAGCGCGTGCGGCACAACGTACCCTAACATGCCACTTGTCATCACTTCTACGAAACCTGTCGGCAAATGGTTCACAAGTACATTGCGTACTGCAATCATGGCTTCTTTTTTATCATCGGATACGTTTTGGAGGTATTCTTCGGGAGATAATGGGTTGATTTTCATTGCTTAATAAATTTGAAAAATGAATCAAATAATGGTGTTCACGCTGCAAGTTACGATTATTTTTGGGAATAAAGCATTGATTTTTGATAAAAATCATTTAAATTGTAGCGTTTTTATCATTTTTAAATTTATCCTGCTTATGAAAAAAGTAAATTTTAGAGATTGGACAATGGATGCAATAGATGAGGCTTTCGGCACCTCTGAAACCGATTCATGCCCTTTTTTAGATAAATTGCTCGCATTTAAATATGAAATATCCGATTATGAAAAAATGTACACTACTGAGTTGTTAAAGATTTAATATGTAAATAATTGATTATCAATCTATTTTTCCCCGCAGATTTCGCAGATTTTCCCGCAGATTCTCGCGG
>JBEEMZ010000048.1:0-34641 GCA_041192405.1 Bacteroidota bacterium
ATAATAAGTATAAAAATGGCAAATTTAGTAGATTTCGTTAACAACGAATTATCAACAAAAAAAGATTTCCCTGCGTTCGGTGCTGGTGATACAATCACAGTTTACTACGAAATTAAAGAGGGAGAAAAAACAAGAACTCAGTTTTTCAAAGGAGTTGTAATCCAAAGAAAAGGTGCAGGAATGACTGAAACTTTTACAATCCGTAAAATGTCTGGTGCAGTTGGTGTAGAGCGTATCTTCCCAGTTAATATGCCAGCTTTACAAAAAGTAGAAGTTAACCAAAGAGGTAAAGTTAGAAGAGCTCGTATCTACTACTTTAGAGAACTTACTGGTAAAAAAGCAAAAATCAAAGAAAGAAGAAGATAATCCAACTCCTTCTATTCATAAAAAAAGTCTCGATAAAATCGAGACTTTGAATCTTATTTGCGTAGCTAAAAGAATTACTTCTTTTTTTTGATTTCCTGAAATTATCATATTAAAAATTATTTAAATTATAGTGCTATAAAAATCAGTCCGAAATGTGAAAAGAATGACCTTCATATAAGTCATACACATTGCAATAATATTGGTTGTGAAAATTTTTGTGCTGAAAAATCTAAAAAAAACGCTCTAAATCGCCTTTTACAACCAAATCTTTGCTAAGTTCGCACTTGAAAACCAATATTGCCAATGCCCATTTCAAAAAAAGCCCTCCGAATTGGAGTTCTCGGCGCAGGTCATCTCGGTAAAATCCATTTGAACTGCCTTAAAATGTTGCCCGACCAATATGAATTGGTCGGTTTTCACGATGCTGACCCGACTCGCGCTGCCGCAATCGCGCAAGAAATGGGCATTACGGCATTTCCGACTTACGACGCATTACTTGCGGCGGTGGAAGTGGTGGATATCGTCACGCCGACGCTCTCGCATTTCGACAACGCATCCGCAGCGATGCGGGCGGGAAAACACGTTTTTATTGAAAAACCTGTGACTGAAACCGTTGATGAAGCCCGAAGATTGCTCCTTTTGTTGAAAAAACATCCTGTTAAAGTACAAATTGGGCATGTTGAACGTTTTAATCCCGCGATGGAAGCGATTCGCGGACATCCTTTGAAACCGATGTTTATTGAAGCGCATCGGTTGGCGCATTTTAACCCGCGTGGGACGGATGTTTCAGTGGTGTTGGATTTGATGATACATGATATTGATTTGGTTTTACATTTGGTTAAATCCGATATTAAAAAAATCAATGCTTCAGGTGTTTGCATTGTGAGCAACACGCCTGATATTGCGAATGCGCGGATTGAATTTCGGAATGGTTGTGTAGCGAATTTGACGGCGAGTCGTATGTCTATGAAAGTAATGCGTAAAATGCGTGTTTTTCAACCCGATGCATATATCAGTTTAGACTTTTATGAAAAAAAGGCACAAGTTATTCGCATCCATGACAAAAAATTAACGGAGAATTTAATGCCCCTTGATACGCCGACGGGTACGAAATGGATTGATATTCAAATGCCAGAAACGCCACCTGTGAATGCGATTCGGGAAGAATTGAGTCGTTTTGCACATTCGATTCAAACGGATACGCCAACTGAAATTGATTTAGAAGCAGGTCATGCAGCATTGAAAGTAGCGCATCAGATTCTAAAAATGATTAAAAAATAATGTTTCGTTCCTGATAATCAACCGTTTGGAAGGTTTGATTACCAACCGTTTGGAAGGTTTGATTGCCAACCGTTTGGAAGGTTTGAAACCTTCCAAACGGTATAAAAAAGAATCATTCAAATAAAGATTTAAATATGTTCCGAATTATTGTTTTTATATTAATTCTATTTCTCACGGGTTGCGTCAAAGAAAACGAGATACCCGCTTACATTCATATCGAACCTATCACGATGACTGTCACAGGAGGACAAGGCACGGCTTTACATAAAATGATTGATGCTCATGTATTTATAGATAACGAAAATCGTGGTACGTATCAATTGCCCGCCAAAATTCCGATGCTTAACACGGGGCAACATACGATAACAATCCTGCCTGGCATTCGCAATAATGGCATCAAAGCGAATCCAATACCTTATGCCTTTGCGCAACGGTATGAAAAAATATTGAATTTGTCGGCTGCGAAAGTGGACACGATTCGCCCTGTAACCCGTTATACGAATGATACGAATATCAAAATGATAGAAAATTTTGAAGCAGGTTCTCATTTATTCAACAGTCACCGAGACCAAAATGTAACTCTTTTGATTACAACGGAAGCAGGCGGTTTAGAAGGCAAAGCAGGGAAAATTGTTTTAGACCAGACGAACAAGGTGATGATCAAATCAACAAGTTCGCGTTATACCTTTCCGACGGATGCACAAAATATTTATATTGAATTAAATTATAAAACAGATGTGCCTTTATCGGTCGGTTTCACGGGATTTAAACAAGCAAGTGGCAGTGCGGGCGAGGATAATTTCCCTGTTGTTTTGTATCCCAAAAAAGAGTGGAATAAAACATATATCAATATTACGAATGAAGTAAAAGCGTCAAAAAGCATTGAATTTCAAGTAACTATGGGAGCATTATTGCCCGACACCTTGACAACAGGCACGATTTGGTTCGACAATATTAAATTATTACAACGTTAATTATGGACATGACACGCCGCCGACAATGGGACATGATAGCTTACACAATCGCTGATTTTCTAACCGCAATGATTGCATGGGGGCTGTTTTTTTTATATCGCAAAGTGTATGTTGAAGGTAAATCAACCGATTTCAGCATTTTGCAAGACCCAAAATTCTATTCAGGCATCTTGATTATACCGATAGGTTGGGTTTTATTCTACGCGATTTTCGATAAATACCGCGATATTTATCGGCTTTCCCGCTTGGAAACGATGGCGCGTACCTTCTTTTTAACGTTTATGGGCGTAATCTTTTTGTTTTTCACCTTGATTTTAGACGATTTTGTAACTGATTATCATACGTATTACACTTCCTTTTTGACACTATTTTGCTTACACTTTTTCATTACGGTGACGGCAAGAATGATTATTTTAACCCGCGCAAGTCGTCGTTTGAAAGCAGGCTTAATGACGTATCGAACCATTTTAATTGGTGGTTATCAAAACGCATTAGAATTATATGAAGATATTTCGCGCCGCGAAAAAGGTTTAGGCAATTATTTTGTTGGTTTCATTGATGCAAATGGGAATACCAATAATGTTTTAGAAAAATATTTGCCGCGTTTGGGCAATATTGAACAATTATCACGCATTATTTCAGAACAAAATATTGAAGAAGTTATCATCGCCGTAGAAACTTCTGAACATAACCGATTGCGACAAATTTTAGATATATTATTCGATTTTGGCGAACAGATTCTTATTAAAATCATTCCTGATATGTACGACATTATGCTCGGTACAGTGAAAATGAATCATCTTTACGGGGCGGTTTTAATCGAAATCAAACAGGATTGGATTCCGCGTTGGCAAAAAGTGCTTAAACGTACGATTGATGTGGTGGCGAGTTTATTGAGTTTGCTATTGCTCGCGCCTGTGTATGCGTACATTGCGTTGCGGGTACGATTGTCTTCAAATGGACCTATTTTTTTCTTTCAAGAGCGTATTGGATTGAATAACAAGCCTTTCAAGATTATAAAATTTCGCTCTATGTATTTAGATGCAGAAGCGGGCGGGCCACAATTGTCGCGGACGGGCGATGATAGATGCACCGTTTGGGGGAGTTTGATGCGCAAATATCGTTTAGATGAGTTGCCACAATTTTGGAATGTGTTAAAGGGAGAAATGTCATTAGTGGGTCCACGTCCCGAACGACAGTATTATATTGACTTGATTATGGAACGCGCTCCACATTATCGGCATTTGTTGAAAGTGCGCCCTGGCATTACGTCTTGGGGCATGGTGAAATATGGTTATGCGTCGTCTGTGGATGAAATGGTTCAACGTTTGAAATTTGATATTTTATATATCGAAAATATGTCATTAGCATTAGATTTCAAGATAATGTTTTATACATTATTAGTTTTAATCAAGGGGAAAGGGAAATGAATACTTAGCCACGAATTGGACGAATTTTCACGAAAAATTATATTTGTATTCGTGAAAATTCATGCAATTCGCCTCTTTAATTTAATAACAATAAACTTTCATTTTCCAATTCGGTCATTCGTTTGCGTTGTGCGGGCGATTTGTCCTTATAGCCGCACAAATGCAGTGCGCCATGTATGATAACGCGATGTAATTCGTGTTCAAAAGCGACTCCGAAAGATTGCGCATTTTCGCGCACACGGTCGAGACTAATGAAAATATCACCTTCAATCGGCTTTTTTTTCAATGGAAATGTGATAATATCGGTGTAAGTATCATGTTGGAGATATTCCAAATTGATTTTATGTAAATACACATCGCTACAAAAAATATAACTAATAGAACCCAATCGTTTTTGATGCAATTGGATAATATGTTCAATCCAATTAACAATTTTATCAACGTTAACTAATTGAAAATCAACATCTTCTGCTTGAAAATCAATGCCTGTTTCGACAGATTCGGCATCAGAAGGAAGGTCTGGAAATTTCATTTTTCGATTATGAGATACTTGCCACAACAACTTTACTAATATTTTCAATATATGATTTTATTAAATCAATATTGATTAAAATATCATCAAAAGAAATATCTGATGCGCTATCGCTGTGGTGAATAATATTATTTCGTTTTACAACAATCAAGGTAATTTTCTCTTTTTGCCCTTCAAAAATCGAATCTTTACTAAGGTCAATGCCTAATTTGCGAAATAAATCAGCTGTTTTATGCGGCATACCCGAAGTAAATTCGTCTAAATCTTTTTTTTTGATTTTGAGTGTGAATGGTTCAAATTTCTCTTTTTCTTTTCTCCAATCGGCTTTAAGGTCAAAACTCCATTTTACAAGATTATAAGGTATTTTTGCAGGTCTCAAACGATTATTCATGTCATCAATCAACATCATCGAAATATCTTTAATAAAATCTTCTAAATACGCACACATCATCACCATATAAGATTTGGTAAAAAAATTCACATTTTTTCTAAAAAAAGGGTCATCTTCTATCAATCTCTTTTTAGAATCTTCACATAATTGCTTCAAAGCGTCTAATTGTAATAAAGTATTCGTTGTTGACGAAGGGACTCTCATCCAATAATTGTTTTTAATTGTTGCAACCAAAGGTTACGCCGTCTAATTAAATAAGGTTTGCTTGAACGATTGCCACTTAATGTTTTTCTAAACTCCTCTGATTTACAAAAATTCTGATAAGCGATTTGAATTTTTTCTTTATTTTGTAGAAGCAATTCTTTGGAAAACTCTTGAAAAGACCACATCAATAAATCATAATAAAGTAATCCTTGTCGCTCTCCTATTTTGTTAAGATCTGTAAAAATTTTTGTATCAAATACGGATTCACATTTTTGCAATGTTTGCACAAAAAGTATTTTTAGATTTTGAATTTTGTCGGCATTTAAATTTTGATTTACTTGCATATAATTATCCAAATATTTTGATAATTTGCTATCATAATCACTTAAATCTGAACGCATTGCAAAAAAACGCAAAATCATTTCCTCATCCTCTAAACCATCTTTCGTGCTATCGGAATTTTTAGGTTTTTTAAAATTTTTAATCATCGGCAATTCTTTTAATTCCTGCAAAAGCGTATCCAAACTGCCAGGATAAATGGCATGCCGAATTTCTTGAGGCGTTAATAAAACGGATCCTTGATTTAATCTCGCAAAAATTTCTTTCACTAATTCACGACTATTTTCTTTTCTAAGTACAATACACCGCATCGTCGTTGCCTCTAATTCGCTTGCATAATTCCCCAAATCTTTAAATTTCTTGCCATTTAGCTCTGCGAAAGTCGTTAATCCTTCCAACTCAAATTCGTTATTAAAAAATTTAACAATGGTTGTAATTCGTTGTACGCCATCAATAACATCTTGAGTGTTATCTTGCAATTCAGCAAGGTAACAAGCAGGTATGGGGATTCGCATCAGGCACGATTCGATAAATTTTGACCCTCGTTCATGCCCCTCTTTATCCCATTTATATTTGCGTTGAAAATCTGGATTGAGTATCAATTTGCGCGGGTTTGCAGTCGCTCGCGCAAACAGCGTTTCAAATGGATAATCAATTGGATATAGACTCAATACTTTATTTTTTGTCGTGATTTCTTTTGTCATTTTTTTAGTTTAGATTGCAAAAATAAGGATTTAAAATTTTATTGCCTAATTTTTTTCAAAAAAGCAACTGTAAAATGTGTAGCCTTCTTGTAATAAAGGCTATTTCTTAACCAATTCATCCGCTAATTGGTTCAAATAACATTCTAAATTGGAATAAGTTCCATAACCTGTCAATCGAATACTCAAAATCATCCCATTATGGTCGGGAGTCATGTGGTCTAAACCATATTTAATTTCCCATTCATCAGGCATACCGTCTCCATCGCTATCAAGTGGCGGTAACGGCGGCGTTATATAGTCAAATTTAAATACATCTTTATAATAATCCGTTCCATCTACCAAATTACCATCGGGTTTGCCCGCCGAAACAAAAGACAATAACCGCCGTGTCAATGGGTCGCGACGGTCTTCACTAAACCGATTAAATGTACCCACTTGATTCATCATATACCATTTTAAAGAATCTGTTGTTGTCGGCGTAATCGTTGGAAATGGATGCGGTTCTTTCAAAATAAGAGCCGTACCTGTTTGTTTATTAGGATGATTCCCTTCTTCTGCGAAATCATTGCAACATGTAAATAATTGATAATCAGCATATTGCAAAAAACGTTCCATTCGATTATTGTTTACATACAAATTATTTTTAAACACATCTAAAAAATGATTGTGAAACATTCCCCCATTGTAGCTCGCTCGACCCACTGCATAATTTCCAATCATATTAGCGTTCAAACCGTAATCAGCCCGTTCAGGTTCGGCAGGATCGATGCCAGAATTAAACCATACGTGTGTAGGCATATCCCAAAACAAATTATAAGATAATTCTATATTTAAAGGCTTATTCATACAATCTTTATCATTTGGACGCTCCGCGCTGCGTTCACCACTAATTTCGGGCATTCTGCCACCAATGCGATTCCACATATTATGATGAATTGAAATAGAATCTTGTCGTTTGCCTTCCACCGAGTAATTGAGCAACATACCACCGTGTTCAAAATGCTCGCCCATCGTCTCTGCTAACAAACTGTTTTGAATAATAATATTGCTACTGCGCGAAATTTGTACATTTTCATCGGTCGCATGCGTGAAATTGCAATGGTCAAGAATGACATTTTTAGCTCCGTCCAACCGCAATGCGTCCCCATCTAACCAGCCTGTTGCAGGTCGAACTGTATTTTCTGACGGTCGGCAACTCAAATGACGTACAATTACATTGTTAGGGCGGCGTTCGGGATGATACCAACTATCAAAAATCAAATTGCGCACCACAATTCCACCTGGCGAAGTTTGCCCCGCAATATAACAATCTCCTTCTACGACTTCCGCCGCGCAATCAATTACACCACTCACTTTAAACAAAATGTATTTAAAACCAGGCATTTTCAAGGCTTCATTGAGTGAACCCGCCCCCGAACAATTCAAATTCGTCACAAAAATAACTTGTCCACCGCGCCCACCTGTAATTGTTGTCGCGCCGAAACCTTCCGCCGACGGGAACGCAGGAATACTTTGAGCCATCAATAAGTGATTGATTAACAATAAATTGAATAGAAAATATTTTTTCATGTTTGCAATTATAATTTTTTTCTGTAAGTTTGAAACCGTAAAAATATCACTTTGATTACAAATAAAGAAAAGTTCTTGTATTTATTATCAAAATTTTAATATAAAATTATGCTTGCAAATTTTTTTTTTGTGGTAAAAAACACCTAACTCGCCTCCAAAATTAAGCAAATGAATGGAAATGTAGCGAACGTGCCGCCTTTAACGCTGCGCACCTCGAAAGACTATACGCTCGAACAGTATTTAGTACGAGAAGAGCGTTCGTTAGAAAAACATGAATTTTTTGATGGTAAAATTCTTAAAATGCCAAATGCCAAGTTCAGACATAACCTAATTGCCACCAATATGAGTTTTGCGATTAAACTGGCATTACGGGGTCAGTCAACCCGATATTTAGTCGTTGGCGATGGTCAAAAAATCTACATACCTGAAGAAAATGTCGCTATTTATCCTGATGGCATTGTAATTTGTGAACAGCCCATCTATTACGATAATCACGAATATTTGATTACGAATCCATTGGTTGTTATTGAAGTCTTGTCGCGCAGTACGCAGGCTTTCGACCGTTCAAGCCAATTTGATTTGTATAAAAGTTTACCAAGTTTCAAAGAGTACCTTTTAATTGACTCGCGGAAGTATGCAGTTGAGACCCGTTTTCAAGTGTCGGAGGAGCTGTGGCGCATTCGTTCCATGACCAATAAACGCCAGTCCGTTTCGATAGAGTCTCTTGGGATTACGCTTACATTAGAAGACATTTATGATAATATTGAGTTTCCAGATTCCAAAAAAAAGTAATTGAGCATAAATTTTGGATTTCGGAAGATGTAAATCATTGATTTTCAATCATTCCGAAATCCAAAATCACTCGTCCTTGATGCCTTAAAATTTCCTTCGTTCCTAATTCAAACCATGCACCACAAACGATTGAGTACCAATCCCTTCACTCGTCTGAACCCGAACCCAATAAATGCCTTTGGCATAATTTACCAAAGATATTTTTTTTGTCGCACTCGTAACCAATTGATTATCAATGATTTGACCTTGTGCATTCAAAATACTAAATGAAGTTGCGTTCAAATCCGTAAAATCCAATGTAATATCCTCTGTTGCAGGATTGGGGTAAAGAAGGATTTTTTGATTCAAATTCGCAATTTCATTCGTCGGCGAAGGCAATGCGGGGTCAAATTTATTGCCCGAATTTAAAACTTCTTTCGTCGCCGTATTCTGAACGAAGACGACTAAATAATTATCATTACTGCCCCAAATGGTTTCATTTGGATATGTGTAATTAATTGATACTGAATTACCTATGCTCGCAGCTGTAAACGCAACCCCATCATTCACCATCCATTTGCGAAACACATCATAATGAATAGATTCACCGTTGAGCGTAGCTTGATTGACTCGTTTCAAGACTTGCGCCGCGTATAATTTATACGTACCTGCGGGAACGGTTCCAAAAGTTTTGACTTTAATGGTCGCATTCACATTGCTGCCCGACAAATTTTCAGTTACTTGAATGCCAATCGGACTCCATTTCGCCGCTTCGCCTTGCAATACGCCAACACTCACATTGGAAACACTTTGCAACGCGCCGCCATTCAAAGACACGGACGGCGTACCTTGCAATCCATAAAAAGTGGCTCTTGCATTTTGTTCGGTGGTATTGCCTTGATAAAAAATGCAAGTCGAATACGGCACTTGCGAATGAATCGCAATATGATGTGCATTATCGCCAAAAAGCGAACCCACGCGACTGTAAAAAGAAGGATTATTCGCCGCGCAAGTCCCACAACGTGAGTTAGTAAAATGTTCCATTAAAACATATTTTGGAACATTTTGCGCACCTATATATATAGGTGTAGAAAGGAGTACGAATAAATAAAAATTTAATACAAAATTTTTCATAATGGTTTTGTTTAAAACATAATTTGGATTATTTTAAAAATTAAGATTTTAGATATTTTTTGTTTTTTACAAAATCATCAATATTATTCAAAATTTGTTCTATATAAAGCAAACTTTGATTTTTAATCTTTTCCATATCAAAAATATCTATTTCTTGACCACACTCTTTGAATGAAATAAAACCATGAGCTAAATGATTGCGCTTCGTTTTCACTTTCTCAAGAGCTGCTCCATTTTGAGTCTCTCGTGCATCCGTGTGGGTTGAAAAATCATATTTACGAGAAATATCTTTAATCACTTCCCTATCAATATTGCCAGAAAAGAAATCACGCGAAGTCGGATGATGATTTAAAATATCCATTGCAATATCATTCACGCCACGAACAAATCGGTCAGGAGCCACATTTTTTCGGATATGAGCAATAATTTCTTCTTGGATATTCAGTTTTATTTTATCGTATGGAAACTTTTGTTTTTTAATGTCTTTATAAATCGCCTCTAATGCTCCAGACATCGTACATTCTACCAAATTATAGAGGAGTAAAAAAGTATTTGCTAAAAGTATTTGTTTTAAATCTAAACTTAATTTGGTTGTTTGCTTGATATCATTTTGCTTGAACGTTATGCTGGCATCATCGGACCAAGCGTTTCTGGCATGTTCAAAATAAATTTCGACCTCATTTTTTCGTTCTTGAAACAAATTAATAACATCTTTCATGTATTGGTTAAAAGTTTATTTTTTACAAAATCAATACGGAAAATCACTTTTTTTCGATTATTAGCCGCGTCACTGGTAATATGTTCTTTAAATTCCTCTGAATGAATCCAATTTTCCACAGGTTGAGCAGGTATTAGATTCGGATTTTCTTTCAAAGCCAAATGAACGCCAATCGCAATCGCTTCGAAACGGACTCTTGGAGTTGAATTATAATTGACTCCTTTTTTAAACCCATAAGGAAAATGTTTATCTACAAAATCCAACATATTTTCAAAATCTTCCTCCATTGCGGTTTCATCAAATCCTTTACTTTTTCTTTTGGTATATTCGTCATTGAAATCTTTTACAAGATGCGTAAATTTATTTAAATCTTCACTGTACGCAAAAAAACGAAGCACCATTTCGGCTGATTCTTCTCGATCCTTGCGCTTACTACTGATAGGACACAATTGAATAAATTTACTATTTTGAGCGCACTGTTCTAAAAATTTGGTAAAATCACTTTCATAAGCACCTCTTCTAATTTCCATATCGGACAATAAAGTGGGTGTTTGATTAATGCGCCCAAAAATATCTTTTCTAATTTCGTAATTTGCCTTATCTGTTAATTTTATCATTTTAATAGAACGGCTTTTGAAGCGTCTTTGGCGCGACAAAGGCAAATCTTCAAATCGAAACCCATTCAATAAATCTAATTTTTCTAACCCTTTCAAAACCAATTTGTTATCAATAAATGCCTCTAAAGTTCTTAACCGTTGAGAGCCATCTACAATTTCGATGCGTCCATCCTGTTCTCGACTATCGGATGAAAACATATAAGGAACGGGTAAGCCTAAAAGTAAGGATTCAATAAACAGAGATTGTTTTTTTTCATCCCACACAAATTTGCGCTGATAAAGTGGAATAAAAATATCATTCATATTCATGTTTCGCCCTTGTTGATACTTGTGAACGAGGAACTCAATCGTATATTCTGTTATTTGATAATCTACAATCTTTTGTAATTCCGCAATTTGCTTTTCCGCAGCCATTTGCTGGTCTTCAGAATATTCAGGAAATAAATCTATTTGCTTCGATTTATTCATGTTTCCAATAATTTTCAAGGTGAATTAAAATACTTTTTGCAATCACTTGCCCCAAACGAACGGGAACGGCATTGCCAATATGCGTTGTAATGGTGCCATAATTGGATGGAAAAGTTTGTAACAATGCTCCTTCACGCAAACTTAACGCCCTATCTTGCTCGGGATGCCCAAACCGCCCATTTCCAATACCATTAAATTGAGTGGTAATGGTTGGCGACGGTTCATCCCACAACATACGCCCATAAACACTCATATAACTTTTGCCTGTATCTTTTTGATGGCATTTTAAAATCAAAGATTCATCCCAATCGCGCCAAGTACGACCTGGTACAGATTGTTGTATTCGTTTGATATTCAATGAACTCAACTTGGCAGATTTATGCAATATGTCGGTAGGAGATTGTGTACCACTTTCAAGCGGTTCAAGGTTGCCAATCGTTTGTCTAACGCTTACAAAATTACTTTTTTCGTGCGTTGGCGGTATCAACTCAATAGAACCCAATTTAGACGCTAATAATACTAAACGCTTTCTGTTTTGCGGAATGCCATAGCGGGTACATTCTACAATTTTATAACTTACAAAGTATTGATTATCAATTAGATTCTGTAAAAAGCTACTAAAAATATCTACTTTTTTGAAATTTAATAATTGAGGCACATTTTCCATAGATACAATATCTGGTTGTACCGCTCGAATAAGGCGCGCAAATTCGTTTAATAAAGACCATTTATTTTCTTTATCTTCATTTTTAAAATTATAAGATGAAAACGGTTGGCAAGGCGCACAACCGACCAAAATTTTAATCGCACTATTGGCAAAACGTTCTTTAATCTCTTCGGGAGTTACTTTTTTAATGTCTTTTTGAACAAAAGGCGATTTATTATTATGCTCAAAAGCAAACTGACACGACTCATCTAAGTCATAACCTGCCAAAACACGAAATGATTCCTGTACGAAACCATGCGTCAATCCTCCCACACCGCAAAACATATCCACCACACCTGCGTGCGCTGTGATAGCAGCAGTGTTGATGGGAGTGGGCGCAATCATCGGAAAAAGAAGTTGGGTATCCATCATTATCTCATATTTTGAGGCAAATATACGATTTTAGACTTAAATTGCGTCTATTTTTTCAAAAAATGGACGCAATTTATTTTATTTAAATAATTTATTTTATTTTTCAAAACGCTTTGTTTAACATTTCAAATAAATGTCCATCACAAATCAAACAACCGTCTTCCATCAATTCAAATAAAGCGCGTTCGCGGTCAGTTTGATATGCTTTTTGCGCTTTGTAAACGGTCAATTTATCATCGGCGGCATCGGTCAACGCGCTCAACAAGGTACGCAAATCCACGTCTTTCGTAAAATCGAAACGGGATTTGGGTTTTGCCTCCAATGCAATCAATTCAATTCGATTGGGTTGACAGTGAAATAATTTCAAATCCGATTGAGAGCGTGCCTTCAAATATTTGACCTTTTTCAAACTCGTCTCAAAAACCATATCACTGAAAATATCAATCATTTTCAAGGCTTCGTGAGTTTGTTGCGTTTTCATGCGCGTCCAATGTGCTGCGTCAATGCCGTTTGCAACCAAAAAACGCACAAATTCGGATTCTAAATCCGTTAATTCTTTACTGTTCAGTCTGCGATATTTCATTTTTTATATATTTTTCATCGTTTAATCTCGGATTTTGACCTTAAAAATGGTATCGTTTATCCAGAAATGCTGATTTCTTGGCACTTTTTTAAGAGCATCTGGGTTGTGTAAGGGGTAATCGTTTTTGAAAATCGCCATAATTCTTGTAATATTGCATTTTTTTTAACGGTTTAAGCCAATCAACCTCAAAATCACCACAAAAGTATTTAAAAAAAGCAAATTTTAAAGCAATTTATGACAGCAATGACTTTAATGAGTTTACCCAATTTCGCTTCCGCCGATGTATGGCTCAGTTTATTGACGTTGACGTTTCTCGAAATCGTCTTAGGCGTTGACAACATTATTTTCGTCTCCATCGTTGCCAATCAACTCCCCGAAAAAGAACGCCCTCGCGCTCGGAATATCGGTTTAATGCTTGCAATGGGTTTTAGACTTATATTACTTTTATTCATAGGATGGATTCTATCTTTGAGTGACCCTATTTTCACGATTCCATTCATGAAAGAAGAAAGCGGCGCAGCGATGGGATTAAGTATCAAAGATTTAATTTTAATTGGCGGTGGTATTTTCCTCTTGTACAAGAGCACCCAAGAAATCCATCACAAGTTGGAAGGCGATGAAGAAACGCATCAAGTGGCTGCAAAAAGTTCAATGACTTCCGTTATTTTACAAATTTGTTTAGTCAATATCGTTTTTTCGTTTGATTCGATTTTGACGGCGATTGGTATGACACAAGATGTTTTAATTATGATGATAGCGGTCATTGCTTCGATTGGCGTGATGATGATGTTTTCCGCGCCCGTTAGCAAATTCATTAATACGCATCCGACAATGCAAATGTTAGCTTTATCGTTTTTGATTTTGATTGGCGTGATGTTGATTGCGGAAGGTTTTCATCAACATGTGAGTAAAGGATATATTTATTTTTCCATTGCGTTCTCATTGGGCGTGGAATTGTTGAATATGCGCTTGCGCAAAAAAGCACATCCTGTCGTTCGATTGAATAAACCTGCGGGTTGGAAAGAAGATATGAAGGAAGGTTTGTAATAAATATTAATAAAAACAAAAGCATAATTAATTGAAAATCAATTAATTATGCTTTTATTTTTATTCCGTTTGTCCTTCTGTAGGAAACTAAGTTTTATGCAGAAGGACAAAATCCAAATTTTATTTTATGCTGTAAATCACTTATTCCACTTCCCAAGTCGCCGTTAATTCATGTATAAAATCCACTTCACCATCAATCCATTTATTAATTTTCGCCATATTTAATAAATCATCTTTCACTTGTTGCAACGTCTCGCGGCTCAAAAACTGTTTCATCAATTGGATAGATTCATCAATCAACGCCCCATTACTCAAATTGCCCCAACAATCTTCTAAAACAGAATCCGCATCCGACCCAAAGCCCAACGCATTTGTCACATAATCCGTCACGGCTGTTTTTTCAGCCGTCGTCCGATACCCATCTGCACACACCGCCCGATACGCCAAAAGTGCTATCCTATACTCCAACGTATAATCACCCATCGCCTCAATCATTTGATTTTGCAAACCTTCTTCCGAAAGCGATTCATTTCCCGTTTCTTCGGAAAGCGGTTCCTTTGCTGTTTCTTCCGAAGGAGTTTCATTTGTCGGTTCTGCGAGAGTCACTTCGTCGAGAGCCGTCTCCGAAACGCCCCAAGTCGTTTCTATGAGGTTTAGAAATTCAGCTTCTTGTTGAGACAAATGATCCGTTTTGGCAATCCCAAGTAACGCATCTTTCATTTCTTGCAAGCACTCCACACTCAAATAGGTCTGCATCAAACCCAATGATTCGTTAATTAAATCCCAATTATTCAAATCTTTGCTACAATTTTCCAATACGCCTGCTACATTCAAATTATAACCAACAGATTCATAAGTAGAAGTTATGTAATTTGTAAGTGCTTGATATTCAGCATCTGTTAAGTCACTATCGGAACAAACCGAGCGATACGCTAACAATGCAATCCGATATTCTAAGGGATTATCGCCCATCGCATCCAACATTTCTTGATGTTTTTGCGCCTCCATGTTAGCGAGTTCGGTATCTGCATTGTTTTCATAAACCGCCTCCTTCGCATTTTCCAAATGATCTTCGGGCAATGCTGCTAATTTTTTAATCAACCAACTATCATTTAAATTATGTTTTTCACTCATTAAATAATTGTAAGGCATATAACAATATCCGTTATCGCCAAACGATTCGCCCCAAGAATTGCGCACAATAAACACTTGTTGCGCGTCTGAAAAACCCACGCAAAGCATCGCGTGTAAACCATGTTCAGACCTCGAAAGGTCTTTATCCGTAGGCATCGGTATCACGCCTTTGACCCGTTGTTGTGTAAACGAATCGTATAAGCGCGTCGCAAAAACAATCGGATGTCCTTCAATCAAAGCACTTTTCCAAGTTTGCAATGAGATTGGAATATGACAAAAAGAGTCTATTAAAAAATGTCCACCTTTATTATAAGCGGCTGTGGGTGGTTGCGTATTGGCTAAATTCGGCTCATAAGTCCATGCAGATTCGGGACACGCACCCCATTTTTTCAAACTTTCAATCGCAGAACCAATAGAAGAACCCGTATCTTCTATTTTTTTGCCGCCCGTTGCTTGATTGTCTAAGTACCGCGCATTGTAATAAATGAATAGCCGACTCGCATCGAAAGCATCATAACCCAAATGCCGTTTCACTAAATATTCATACGCACCTGCGGCGGCATTCGCGGTACAACTACCGACTTTTCCTTGATTTTCCACCTGCGTCATGTAGGGGCGCAAATCTACGGACGTGATTGCAGTGCGCTGCGGCTGTTGACTCGCTGCAAATTGAGGTGCGGCGGCGGGCGCAGCGCGAGGAATGTAGCCTTTGACCACTTGTTCGG
Source organism: Bacteroidota bacterium (assembly GCA_041192405.1). GTDB lineage: Bacteria > Bacteroidota > Bacteroidia > Chitinophagales > Saprospiraceae > JAAFJT01. The sequence goes on from JBEEMZ010000048.1 coordinate 16,066, forward strand.
AGCCATCGGCTTGCTTTAACACATATTCTTTGACGTAAATGTCTAAAAGCGTCCCGACAATACTTCCAAAAATGCCTTCGGGCAATATATCTTTAAATGAATTGGACATAACAAATCATACTGTTTGGTTAAACAATGCACAAAAATACAGATTATAATTTTATTTCAATCATATAAAATAATTCAGTACATCAGAAAATTTAGAATGGATTGGTTAGTAGTAGAGATAGGGCATTGCCCTATCTTATCTGTACTAAAATCGCCCTTTTTCAACGCCAAATTCATGTAATTTTTTAGTTTTGATTTGCCAAACGATGTCTTCTGGCATTTTAGATTCCGTTTCGATCTTGATATCCGCTACGAGATGTATCCTTTCATGCGATATTTGAATACTGAAATTTCAATTGTATCATTTATAATTCCGTTCATATAATTTTTTATCAAAATGAAGCATAAAATTTTTAATTAAATTCAAAAATCAAAATATTATTTTAATAACAAAAAAAATCCGTCTTAATCTGCGCAATCCGCCGAATCCATTTTACCATTTTATCCAAGTTGATAAACAAATGATTATCTTTGCGCCGTTTTGACATCAAACTACAAACAAGACCGTCATACGGGACATGATTTATTCTATTACCCAAATTGCAGCAATCCTACACGGTGTATTGCTCAATCAGAGATTGGTGGAAGCAGAAATCGCACATATTCTTTTGGATAGTCGGCGCGTGATGTTTCCTAAAAACTCCCTTTTTTTTGCCATCGTCGGCAAACGACATGATGGACACCTATTCATAAATGAGCTTTACGCCAAAGGCGTTAGACATTTTATTATCTCCGAAACAATTGATATTCAACAATTTACAGATGCAAATTTCATTAAAGTAGCAGATTGCCTACGGGCTTTGCAGCAATTGGCAACGCATCACCGTCGTCAATTTCCCAATTTGCAAGTCATCGGCATCACGGGCAGTAATGGCAAAACGATGGTCAAAGAATGGCTTTTTCAACTCTTGCAACCCGATCATCATATTGTGCGCAGTCCGAAAAGTTATAATTCTCAGGTTGGGGTCGCGCTGTCGGTTTGGCAAATCAAACCCGAACATAATTTGGCGATTTTTGAAGCGGGCATTTCCGAAAAAGGCGAAATGGAGCATTTGCAACCAATGATTGACCCAACCATTGGCGTATTTACTATGTTAGGCACGGCGCACAGTGAAGGTTTTGACTCACCGAAGGAAAAAACGATTGAAAAATTTAAATTGTTTAAAAATGCAAAACATATTGTTTATAGCGTAGAAGCACGGCGCACGGCGCATATTGCAGAAGAAACCGTTTTATTGCGGGTCAAAGGGTTGCAAATGCGGGAAAGATTTGTGGTTGCTGAAAATATTTTGACGGGTTGGACACGCAATTTGAAATTGCCCGCCGATTTTCACATTCATTTAATCCAAAATGTTGGTCATAAAACGCTTTTAAAAGGTGTTTTTAGAAATCAAACAATTGAGACCACGATTCCGTTTACGGATAATGCTTCGATTGAAAATGCCATTTCGTGTTGGATGACGCTGTTGCAAATGGGCTACGCGCCGACGGTGATTGCGGAACGCATGGCGCGACTCGAAGCGGTTGCAATGCGCCTCGAATTGAAAGCAGGTGTGAATAACTGTTTGGTAATCAATGATTCATATAATTCAGATTTAACTTCTTTGAATATTGCATTGGATTTCATGGTGCAACAAGGCGCGGGGCGAGCAACGAAAACGCTGATCATGTCTGACATTTTGCAAAGTGGACAAGATTTGGAAAGCCTCTATCGAAAAGTGGCGGAAATGCTTTGTGAGAAAAAAATTACACGGGTGATTGGGATTGGTTCGGACATTGTTTTGATGCAACATTGGATTGACCCGACTTGTGTACGCGCCGAATTTTATGCAAATACGGCAGAATTTTTAAAAAATATTCAAAATAGAGCCTTTCAAAATGAAGTGATTTTGTTAAAAGGAGCGCGTATTTTTAAATTTGAACACATCGCCGACAGACTTGCACAAAAAACACATAAGACGGTTTTAGAAGTAAATCTTAATGCACTTTCTCATAACTTATTGATTTTCAAGAAGTTATTAGAGCCATCGGTTAAGATTATGGTGATGGTGAAAGCGTCTGCTTATGGCAATGGTAGTCATGAAGTCGGTCGTTTATTGGAATATCACAAAACGGATTATTTGGCGGTTGCTTACGCGGATGAAGGGATTGATTTGCGGAATGCGGGGATTAAATTGCCGATGATGGTTTTGAATCCCGAGCCTGCGAGTTTTGAGGCGATGGCGCGGTATGATTTAGAGCCAGAAATTTATAGTTTAAGATTGTTAAAACAATTTATTCAATTTACAGATAAAAACGAAACACAAAAGATTCACCTTAAATTTGATACGGGCATGCATCGTTTGGGCTTTTCGCCCTCAGATTTGCCTGAATTGATGTGTATTTTGAAAAATAGTCCTCAAATTCAAGTACAATCGGCATTTTCGCACTTGGCGGCGAGTGAAAATCCTCAATTTGATGCATTTACACAAGCGCAATTCAAACAATTCAATGACATGTATGAAACGTTGACTAAAGATTTTACGATTAAACCGTTGAGACATATTTTGAATTCGAGTGGGATTGTACGGTTTCCCGAAGCGCGTTTGGATATGGTTCGATTGGGCATTGGTTTGTACGGAATTGACGGAAGCCAAACCATTCAAAAAAATTTGCAATGCGTACAGACTTTAAAATCAACGATTTCGCAAATAAAAATGATTCCTGCGGGTGATACGATTGGTTATGCTCGACGCGGCATTGCGGTGAATCAGATGCGCATTGCAACAATTAGTATCGGTTACGCAGATGGATTGTTGCGTGGGGCGGGCAATAGCAAATTTGCAGTTTGGCTGCATGGCAAACGTGCATTTATTGTTGGAGGTGTTTGTATGGATATGTGCATGATTGATATTACACAAATTCCTGAAGCGAAAGAAGGCGATGAGGTCGAGATTTTTGGGGCGAATGTGTCGGTGAATGAATTGGCAAAGGTGTTGGATACGATACCTTATGAGATTTTTACAAATGTGTCGGAGCGGGTGAAACGGGTTTATTTTCAAGAATAATTTTTTTTAACACAGCGTTGCATAGGGGTTTAACACATAGTTGCATAGAGGACATAGGTTATTGAAAATCAATAAGCTATGTGTCCAATGTACCTATGTGTTAAAAAGCTATGTGTCCAATGTACCTATGTGTTTGCAAAGATAGTAAAATAAATTACTTCCAATTTCAATCAATTCATCTGGGAAATCGTACTCAGACGTGTGCAATGCAGGGCAATTTTCGCCCGAACCCAATCCAAACATCGCACCTTTATACAGGTGCGTAAACAATCCAAAATCTTCTCCAAAATCTAATGGTTGCAGTATTTCAATGAATGTCAATTGATTATGAATACTTATTAATTTAATTTGTTCAAAAGCAAATGTATCATTTGTATTCGATTGAAAAGATTCAAACCATGAAATTTCAAAAGTTAAACCCTGTTTGGCACAAATAGCGTTGATTTTTTCAATAATTTGTTGTTTATATTGTTCTAAAACGCGACTTTCCCAAGTCCGAATCGTGTAACCGACTTCCCCAAAACCTGCCATTGTGCCATAAGCTCGCTCGCCCATCTGTATATGAATAGGCGTTACGACAAAATAATTGGGTTGCGTTTTACGGGGCTGATGCCATTGATTCATCCACTGAATGAGTTCCGCAATCGCCGTCGCAGGGCAAATCCCATCCGCAGGCACAGACGCATGACAACTTTTACCCATAAATTTCACGCAAAAACTCTCCACAGAAGGTGTAAAAACGCCTTTTTTGCAAACCACCGAACCCAATGGAAACGATGGCAAATTATGATATGCAAAAACATAATCTATTGAAAAGGACTCAAAAAGGTTTGATTCAATTGCAATTTTGGCTCCTGCTCCAATCTCTTCGGCTGATTGAAAAAATAATAATATTTTACCATGTGTAATCGGTTGATTTACTAACTTTTGTGCAAAAGTCAACATTGTTGCGCAATGCCCGTCATGCCCGCATTTATGTGAAACACCTTGTTGCGTCGAACGGTATTCAAATGAGTTGACTTCTTGAATCGGCAATGCATCCAATTCACAGCGAAAAAGCAACGTTTTTCCAACATTTTGCCCATCAATCTCAGCTAAAACACAATGCTGTGCAAAATGAGTATGAATTTTTGTAATACCCATTTGTTGAAGTTGCGCAACAATGAAAGCGGCTGTCCAAATTTCTTGACCCGATAATTCGGGATGTGCGTGCAATTGATGCCGCAACTGAATCGGATTAAACATGGTTTGATTTTTTGGATTGGTAGATTTTAGGGTATTACAAAGATTAGAATTGGGTTGATGGAGGTGCGGATTACACGGATTTTCATGGGATTTTCACGGATTTTTGATTCGCTCATCCGTATCAATCTTGTGAAAATCCGTACATCCATTAACTCAATTTTAATCTTTACTTTATACTTAAATTATTGATAATCAAGTATTTAAATACATAATCAATTATCATTTATGAAAGGGCAAAGCATTCACGCGCCTACCACAAACAGCACCTAAACGCAATCCTTCTTCACAATCTTGCCGCAAATGAACCCCTAACGGAATCCGTGAATACGCATTTTCCGTCGCCATATCGTAAAAAGATTCATACGAACGCGGCGCACTCCCCACAAAATCCGTCCGCCCTTCATGGCATCTATCCGTCAATTTGTAATTCGACCCAAAAATACTGACTAATGCTTCTGCCGCCGCCGCGCCAAAAGTGGAATGTCCCGACGGATACGCAGGAAAAGGCGGCGTACTCGGCAAAAAACGATTGGTCGTCAAGTCCATCACATTCCAAGTCGGATTAATCATTTTTTGAATATAGCTGACAGGACGCTCCGTATTATACAAATATTTGGAATTCCAACACGCTACTGCCGCATCATTCAACGCCAAACCCACTTTCGCCGCACCTAAAACCGCAATTTCAAGGTTTGATTTTTCGATTTCCATCACTTGATGCAAAATCGCAATCCAACGAGCAGATGGCGAAAACGTAAATCCAAGTACATCATCACTCCAAAATTCTGCAATCCAACGATTTTCATTGGTTTGTGGCGTAGTCGTGCTATAAACTTCCAACATTTGCGTATAATAAGGTGCATTTAAACTTTCCGAATACGGCAACGGTGGACGCGCTATTTTATCCGCGTCTTTTATCGCAAAAGCGCGGGCTTGTCCCCAATGTGGAAACATCGGATTTTGATTACCAGGAGCCGTTTTTTTCCACAAACCTGCACCCACAGGTGGCGCGTAAGTAGCGTCAGTTGGTGATAGATACATATTATGAGCATAATTATCTGTCGCCGAAAACGCATAAACAGCTTCTGCAACTTGTTTGCCATAACCAATAGAGCGGTCTGCAATTTCCTTTGTGGGCGCGGCAATCCGCAATTCATTTTCGAGATTGGTTTCCAAATTGGCGATAGCAAACAAATCACTGGGCTGCACATTTGCAAAAAACTTTTTAAACAACGTCGCATAACTCGTATGCACGACTAAATCCCATTGATACGTTTTGCCCGCTTCCACCGCAGGAATCCGCAACGAAGGATACAACGCCGCAATAGATTTATGATTTGTCATCGCGGACGCACAACTTTCATACGCCGCCAAACCCATATAACCCAATGCGCGTGCCGCAGGACAAGGGCGATACCCCGCCGCATTGCGTTCGACTTGTAAAAACAAATAGTTCCATTTCTGGACAACAGTTGCATTATAATCGTCAACTGTTTTGACGGTAGGTGGCACGGCTGTATCTTTTTTACAAGAAGCTGCAAAAAACAGCAGTCCCAAAGCGAAAATTAGATGGTGTAATGGATCTCTCATTAATAAATGGTTGTGAATTGGTTTGAAATTGAATGTTTGTTCAAAATGTTGTTTTAATGAAAACATTTTATATTGTAAATTAAAATAATGTCTTATGTTTGGACGTGTTGTTTTCTGGAAGTCATTGCTTTAAAATGCAAAACTATTGCCTATTTTTTATAAAAAAACGTTTTAACTAAAAAAAGGTATTTTTTTTTCAAAAAAACAGTTCTATTAATTGCCAAACTTAAAAAAAGTAAATGCGTATCAACAATATTAGCATAGTTGGTAAACATTTCGACGTTTATTCAATGTTGAAATGACTTCAAATTTTTTAATCATAACCAAATATTATTATGCGACGCATACCGATTGCTTATATTTTATTTTTAGTACTCGTCTTAACGAGTTGGATTTACTACATTTCCACGTTGTCCGATTTAAGTTTTTTGGGCAAAAACTGGGGCGCAGCCTTAACAATGGTTTTTGGTTCGTTCATCGCAGGTTCGAGTCCCGAAGGCAGTGCAGCAATTTCGTATCCCGTTTTCACCTTGTTGCTCGACATCAAACCCGCTATTGCGCGGAATTTCTCTTTTGCCATTCAAAGTATCGGGATGACTTCTGCCACTTTAATGATTTTGGGTTTGCGCACCAAAGTTGAATGGAACTACATCCTTTTTGTGACGATTGGCGGCATTTTTGGGCTTTTTTTTGGGGCATACTACGTCGTGCCATTGATTTCGCCGCCCATGGCGAAACTTTTTTTTGTATCCTTATGGTTAAGTTTTGGGATTGCCCTTTGGCGCGAAAATCAGCGTCCGCAACGCGTTGTGTACGATGCGATTCAAAATTTCCAACGCAATGACCAATTTCGATTGATTTCATTTGGATTTATCGGCGGAATTATTTCTTCGATTTTTGGGACAGGCATCAATATTTTCACTTTTTGTTTGATGACGATTTACTATCGCGTGAGTGAAAAAGTCGCAACGCCATCTTCCATTATCATTATGACGATTGAAACCATCATTGGGTTCTTCCTACATCAAGTGATTATGAAAGATTTTGCGCCTGAATCTTTTGAATTATGGTTGACTTGCATTCCTGTGGTCGTCTTATTTGCCCCATTTGGCGCATTTGTGATGACGAAAATGTCGCGGTTAGTCCTTGCAAAATTGTTATATGTCATTTTGGTGGTGCAATTTTTTGGTGCATTGGTGGTAATTCGCCCTAATTTAAGCCAATTATTGCTTTGCGGAGTGACTTTGACCCTTGGTTCAACCTTATTTTTCTTTTTGTCGCGGATGGAACGCAAAAAAGAACCCGAATCTGAACCAGTACCTATTTTAACACAAGCCATTTTGGAGGAAAGTCTGAATTAGGAATTGAAGGCAATTCAAGGAATCAAGGACGAAAAGTTCCATTTTTTGGACAAAAGAATCAAACTTTTTGTCCTTGATTCCTTAAAAATTCCTTCAATTCCTAATTCAAACTGCAAAAATGGCGTAATTTTTTCATTATATAACCGAATCGAGTTAAAATTACACACCAGAACCATTTTACTATGAGAAGTTTAAATGCAATTGCCATGTTTTGCGCGGGTTTAAGCATGATTGCAAATCAAAAAAATTTTCTACCACAAGGCTATTTTATTACGCAACGAATGAGTAATATTTCGAGTTTTTTTATTCGTTTTAAAGAAGCCACTCAATTGGATTTGGCGGAAGATGTTCAATTAGTGATGCACGTTTACGCCATAAATGTTGAATTTAAGCACGCTCATTGAGGTTTATCGCAAAGGCAGCAGTAAGGTTCAAAAAAAAATACAATTTTTTCGAAAAAAATTACCTACGAATCGCAACTTTATGATAGATTTGTGCCGTGTATGAAAAAATATAAATCGTGCTAAAAAAAGTAACTTCTATATTATTGCTCGCGCTACTACTTTTCAATGTAGTTGGCTATTTTGCCCTCTTCGCTTATGAACAGGAGCAAGCGAGACATATAAAGTTACAAAATATGCCAGAATCGGCGTTTAAATTAGTTAAAATCTTGGCTTCTACCTATGTACATGTTGAAAATACGGATTTTGATTATCCTGATGAGCAATTTACGGTGGAAGGTAAAACGTACAATTTAGCCAAAAAACGGATTTTAAACGACAGTTTGGAAATTTATTTGTTAAATAACGTCAAACAAGATGAATTAACAGCCGCATTCAACGATTATATTGAGCAAAATATTCTAACAAAAAGTTTGCCTACGCACAAAGCACCTGTTAAAGTTTCATTCAAAGATTTTTTGAAAAATTGTGTAGTCAATTCAGTTGATTTACCAGAGATTTGCTATCAACTTGTTGCTGTCGCGCCTGCAAAAGAGGAAAATTTCACGCACAAAAACGCTTTTTTAACGAATAGAAGCCTTTCTATCGTCGCTCCGCCCCCCGAATCAGTTATGATTTGTGCTTAATCACATTATTTTTTATGGTTACAACCGTTTGAACTCGCACAAGGTGACTTGTTCGCGTACTTGCGTCTGTACGCTAAATTATTCAAAAAAACTTAAAAAGTTTATTTTTAAAATTTATTATTTTGTTTAAAATGCAAAAACAAAATAATATGCTTTCAAATGTACTGAATTAAATTTTTTTGGATGTTTAGGATTGGTTTAGGATTGGTTTTAAAAGATGAATGAGCATCCGCTTCATAAATCCTGCAAAAGCAATCTCCTAATCATCTGTCTCCTATGTCCATATCTGTTTGCAAGGTAGCAAACCAATTATCTGAATATCAAAAATTTAAGTATTATGAAAAAAAGTAATTTAATTAAAAAAACGCTTTTGTTAACATTAGGTTTGTTAGCAACTGTGGCACAAGCTCAAAATTTCACAGACGGTATTTTGATGCCCAAACACACGATTTGCGCTGGCGCACTTGCCGTACAAGACCAATTTGACAATTATTGGGAAGGTGCAACCAAACGGATTAATCAAAATATGGGCGTAATGAAAATGCAAGGCATGGTGCCGATGGTGAATTATGGTATTACGGATAAATTGAATATATTAGCCATGTTGCCTTACTTGCGCACAAGTGCGAGTGCAGGAGTGATGTCGGGTTGGTCAGGTTTTCAAGATATGACGATTGGTTTAAAGTATAAAGCATTGAAAATCAATGATTTTGAATTAATCGGCACATTAAGCGGAACATTGCCTTCCAATAATTATGTTGCGGGACATCCGTTAGCGATTGGCAATCAATGTAAAGCGGTGATTGGACGGGCGATTTTGCATTATTTGCATCCGAAAGGTTGGACAGCGACGGCACAAGGTGGTTACATCGCTCGCAGCAATATCAAAATTGATGCAACCAATTATTTCACAACTCAGGTAGTGAATTCTAATGAAGTCGCTATGGCGGATCAATCTCATTATTCATTGAGAGCTGGTTATTATACGTATCGCTTTGGAATTGAAGCGATTGGAGAACAATTGACAACACACGGCGGGTTTGATATTCGTCGGAATGATATGATGTTTCCATCCAATAAAATGGATGCGACTCGAATTGGCGTGATAACGCATTACAGAATTAAACCATTGAAAGACTTACATTTGGTTGCTAACATGGCATACACGTTAGACGGCAGAAATGTCGGACAGGCTTTGACGACGCAAATCGGGGCATTTATTGCATTTGATTTTAAAAACAAAAAGTTTATTCAATATATTCAGCCGACTGAATAGCATTCTGTTCGCGCCTACGTTTCGGAAACTTTCCAAGTTTCCGAAACGTATTCAAAAATCCATTATCTATTATTTTTTTAATAATCAACAATTTAAATAAAATGAAAAATTATAATAAATTACTTATATTTTCAATCTTCGTCTTTGGTGTTATCACCGCTTGTAATAAAGAAATTACAGAAATTGGTTCGGATTGGACAGAACTCATTCCAACTCAATTAGATACAAATGCAGGAAATTGGAAACCTGTTATTTTGGCGGCTGTAACCGATGTGCAAATTCCTGCGCCTGCCGCTACAAATTCGGCAGCGTATCAAGCAGAATTACAAACTGTTAAAACAAAAATGGCTGCTTTGACGGCAGACCAAAAAGCAGCTATTCAATATTGGAGTGCGGGTGGAACGTTGCGTTGGAATCAAATCATGCGCGGCTTAGTGGCAAAATACAACCTCGCGCCGCAAGACAAAGCCGATGGCACGTATCCTGTGCCTGACCAAACCAATCCATTTGCATATCCGACTTTTCCATTTGCAAATCCGCCTTATGCAGCGCGTGCGTATGCGTATGTGGCTGTGGGTCAATATGATGCGTTGGTTGCTACGTATAAATTAAAATCACAATATAAGCGTTCGACACCTTACAAAAACGATGCAACGATCCAACCTTTGGTTACAAAAGCAGATGTTTTTGCATATCCGTCGGAAGATGCGGCATTGGCAACGGTTTCTGTTGAATTATTAAAATTTTTGTTTCCAACAGAAGTAGATTTCCTCAATCAGAAGGCAAATGAACATCGTTGGTACAAACATTGGGCAGGTGCGGCAACTGAAAGTGACATTTTGGCAGGTGATTCTGTTGGTAGAGCAGTGGTTTCCAAAGTTTTAGGCAAAGCAAAAACCGATAATATGAAAAACGCGCTTGGCACTCAAGCGAAATGGGATAGTTTGGCTCAAAATCGAATTGCAATGAATGAAACCCCATGGAAAAGTATGGAAACGCCTGCTCGTCCGCCGATGTTACCGTTTTATGGCAATGTTCGGACTTGGTTAGTCTCTGATTTGGCAGCGATTCGCCCTGTTGCGCCGCCTTCGACGAGTTCGGAAGCCATTAAACTGCAATTGGCAGAAGTCAAAAAATTTACTGAAAATGCAACGAGAGAAAATATTGCCCTCGTGCATTTTTGGGCGGATGGCACGGGTACACATACGCCGCCAGGACACTGGAATGCGTTGGCGACCGATTTGATGAAAAAAGCAAATATGAGTGAAGTGAGAACGGCTCGAAATTTAGCTTTATTAAATATGAGTTTGATGGATGCTGCTGTAAGTTGTTGGAATACAAAGACTTACTACTTTTATCCGCGCCCGTCGCAGTTAGACCCGACCATTAAAACATTAACAGGTTTGCCGAATTTCCCTTCCTATACATCTGGACATTCGACGTTTTCGGGGGCTGCTGCGACGATTTTGGGACATATTTTCCCAACTGAAAAAGCGGATTTGAATGCAAAAGCAGAAGAAGCGTCTTTATCGCGGTTGTATGGCGGCATTCACTATCGAATGGATTGTGAAGCGGGCATCAAAACAGGACAACAAATTGGGGCGGCGGCAATTGCGCGTGCGAAAACGGATGGTGCAGAGTAAACGAATTTTTGCAATATATTGATAATCAATTGATTCCGAAATCCACTTTCCGAAATCCGAAATTAAAATAATTGTTTATTGTTGTCTCGCTGATACACAAGTTGTTGTGTATCAGCGAAATTTTTTATGGTATGTCACTTTTTTACTATCTTGCGTCCGAATTTTAAAACAAACCATCTGCCATGCAAACCATCATTCGAATTGCGCTTGGTTTTTCGGCGATAATCGCTCTTTATACGGCTTGTCGCCCACATCCGAACAGCAATTTATCGTATAAATCAGTCGGTTTCGCCCCTTTTTCGGAAAAAGATAGTCATTATCTGTTGCGAACGCGTTTGGTCAGTCAGGCGGCGCAACAAATCGGTTCGCGTTATCGGGGTGGCAAACAAAGCCGTGCAGAAGGCTTTGATTGCTCAGGCTTAATCTTTTACGCATTTCAAAAAGTAGATATAAAAACGGCTCGCATCTCTCGACAACTCGCCAAAGATGCTAAACGTATTCCTTTCAAAGAGGCGAAACCGGGTGATTTATTGTTTTTTGGATACAAAGGTAGTATTGGGCATGTCGGTATGGTCGCGGCAAATGATACTTCGGGCATGTCTATGATTCACGCGTCAAGTTCGAGGGGCGTTGTGAAAGAAAATATTTCAAAACAAAAATATTGGTTAGCGCGCTTGCAATTTGCGGGTGATATAATTGCAACTTGTTATGGAAAAACGGTTGCAGTACCCAAAAAAACGGAAAAACCGTCTTCAAAACCGTCAAAATCAACTGGAAAACCAGAAATAGCCGTCAGTAAGCCGTCTCAAACACCTTCAAAAACGAGGGTACGCATAGGACAACGCGCACATGAAGGCAGACCGACCAAACAAAATGTTGAAAAAATGACACATCAAGGGGTGCTACATCGCATCGGTTTATCCGAACATCACGGCAGAATGATTTATTGATTGTGGAAGGTGGATTTAATCCGAAATTCCAAATATTTTGTTGATAATTACTTGTATTTCAAAATTTAAAATACTATTTTTAAAAATTTAAAAATAAAATTCTTACAACAAGCTAATTTCAAGAAACAATCTATATTTGCACCCGAAAAATAACCTTCGGATTTTGGTTTCCTACGAAATGACCCGTTTTTTTTGTCATTCCGCAGGAAACCAAAATCCTTTATTGCTAAACCACTGAATATCAACGTTTTAGCCTTGTTAATACCCCGTTCTACTGCTCAAACAGTTGTAGCCGACCTGAATATCGTTTTCAAAAACAGAGGCGTGACAGGTCGGCGACGGAGGTATGCAAATGTCAAAATAACGCTTCCAAATCCCTTTTTTTTCATAGAAATTGATGACATTTGCAGCAAAAAATTGAACTTTCCAATGATAGATTCTGATAAAAAACATTTTGTTTTTTTTGATTTTTGGGCTTCGTTGACTTTGTGCGTCGGTTTGACGCTCATTGTATTGGTACCACCGTTTCATTCGCCAGATGAATTTAATCATTTTTATAAATCGTATCATATTGCAGACCAACATTTTACGCCTGAATTTGATAAATCTAAAAAGCATTTAGGTGGTTTCATCCCACGGAGTCTTGTTACGGTTTCTAAACCGTTTGAAAAATTGGTATTGCGTGCAAAGTTGAAAACATCCCAAGATACGATTGTTAAATATTTGCATTATCCACTGGTGCCCGAAGATAAACTTTTTGTTTCGTTTCCAAACACTGCTCGTTACGCGCTGACCGCGTATTTGCCACAGGCTCTAACGATAATGGCAACGATGCCTTATAAAATTACGCCGATTCGGATGCTGTATTTTGGGCGGTTCATGACTTTTATGTTTTGGTTTGTGCTGATATTACAGGCATTGCGCTGGACACCTGTACCTTTTCGACAGGCTTTAATGGTGATGACTTTATTGCCCGCATCACTTGCGATTAACACTACATTAAATGCAGATGTTATAACGAATGGATTGATTTTCATGCAATTAGGATTATTTTTGCAACTGAAAGTCCATTATAAAAAACTTTCTCAACCGCAAATATATACTAAATTATTTTTATTCATGGCATTGGTTTTAATGGGTACTTTGCATAAAGCGGTTTATTTTCCGATGCTATTTTTATTGATTTTGTTGGAAAAAGATATTTTTAACAACAGCTTGTTTAAAAAATATGGCTTCATCACATTCAATTTAGCATTGAATGTTGGATTAATACTCCTTTGGGCAAATCATATTCAACAATATATTTATCCGTTTGGAGATATTACGCGTACAACCTATAGTGATTTGCGACCTGGTTTCAACGTGAATCCCGATTTACAAATGCAATATGTTGTAAATCATCCAATTGCGTTTTTGAAAAAATTTATAATTGCTACTTTCACAACGTATTCTAACAATTATACAGGTTATATTGCCTCTTTTGGTTGGGAAAATGTACAATTGCCCTCGGGATTAGGCTACTTTTTTATCACTTTTTTGATGATATGGATGGCAGTGCAACCGATTGTATGGACACGGTTTGAACGCTTTTTTTTATTAGGGGTCGCACAGGCGATGACAGCACTTTTCCTGTTTTCGATGCACTTACATTGGGATTCGGTCGGTGAAGAATTGATTGATTATTATAATGCGAAATATTATTTTCCGATGTACGCGCTGATTTTATTGGCATGGAGTGGGAGTTTGGCACATTTTCGGGATGTTTTATATGAAAAAGTGTATTTTCACACGCTGCTTAAACTCTTTTTTATGATTATATCAGTCGATTTTTTAATATTAGTTTATGAAAGATATTATAATGTATAGCGCCATAATTCCTAAGGAATTAGAGAAATATCTCGTCGCAAAAAGGCAGCAGCGAGCGAAAAATTTGATTTTTTGAAAAAAATCAAATTTTTCGCTCGCTGGTCTTTTTTCTAATTAAACACATCATAAATTTTTGCTACATATTCTGCTCGATTGCTCAAAATCATGCGTTGATTAATCGAACCTTTATCCGTAATCTCTCCTTTTTCAAAAGATAATTCAAAATCGGCAAAAATCGCTTTTTTGATAAGCGTCGAACTACCTGTACTCGTTTTAGCAAGTGTATCCAAAGTTGATTGTAATGCGTCAAGTATAACTAATTGATTTACAATGATTTCTAAATCTGCATTTTCATTCAAATCTGCTAATTTTTTACAATAATTCAAATCTGGAAAAATAATCGCACCCAAAAAAGATTTATCATGTCCCGTAATCACGGCATCTTGAATCAAACCATTGCCTGCTGCAATCAATTTCGCCCTCAAAATCCCAACGCTAACCCAAGTGCCTGTATCCAATTTGAAATCTTCTGCAATCCGCCCATCAAAAATCATCCCTTCATTTGGGTTATCGGGATTCAACATTTTCAATGCATCGCCCGTCAAATAATAACCTTCTTCGTCAAAGGCATTCGCAGTTGCTTCGGCATTGCGCCAATAACCTTTCATAACATTATGCCCACGAAAACGCGCTTCTAATTTGCCCCCATTTGGCACCAATTTCACTTCCAAACCAGGTACAGGGGTGCCAATTACACCCGCACGACTCCCTAATTGCGTGTTAAAGGTACAAGCAGGACTCGTTTCCGTCATGCCCAAACCTGACGAAATCATCAATCGTTTTCCTGTTGTTTCATACGCTAACCGTTCCAAACCATCCCAAACGTGTTGCGAAATGCTCGCGCCCGCGTAAAAAAACATTTTTAATTTGCTAAAAAGCGATTTTCGCGCTATTTCATCTTGTTCAAGGCGTGGAATTAACTCCTCAAAACCTTTTGGCACATTGAAATAAACACTTGGCGCAATTTCTCTAAGATTTTGAAGGGTCACTTCAATCCCTTTCGGCGTTGGATTTCCACCATCTATATATAAGGACCCGCCGTTATAAAAGGTCAAACCGAGATTATGATTCCCGCCAAAAGTATGATTCCAAGGCAGCCAATCCAAAATTTGAAAAGGTTCTTTTGCCATAAAAGCAAAAGTTTGAGTCACTTGTTGCAAATTCGTGGTCATATTGCCATGCGTATTCCGCACGCCTTTTGGCAAACCCGTCGAACCCGACGTAAATAAAATTTTTGCTACCGTATCTTGTTGGATTTTGTCAAAAGCAATATCAACACTTTCGGTTGAAATGGTATTTAAAACAGATTCAAAACTTGTTGATTGACAATCTTTTACAGCAATAACTGCAACATTTGGCGCAACGGTTTGAATCGCTTTTTGATACATTTTGCCATTTTGCACGAAAAGTAATCCTGGCGTAAGCAAATTTATCGTATGTTTTAATTTTGCATAATCCGTCGAGCGCAACGAGTACGCAGGTGCAAGCGGCGCGTAAGGCGCACCTATATGATAAGCAGCCAAAGCCATTAACGCATGTTCAACACTATTTTCGGACAAAACGACCAATGGTTTTTCCGCAGAAACCTCCGTTTGCAACAAATATTGTGCAATACTTTTAACTTTTTGTAAAGTTTGAGCATAAGTGACGGTTTGCCAAATGCCTTTTTCATCTTTTTGAGCGATAAAAACCGTATTTGGCGTTTTTTCAGCCCAATGAAGAAGCCGTTCTGTCAACCGATGCGGATGCGGCTGCAACGCGACAGCCGATTTTAACACAATCACGCCTTCCGAATTAACTTCTTTTTGAATATCAATTGGAATGGTGTCTATTTCTAAAAAAGGTGTATTTTTTAAATGCTTCATCAATATTTTCAATTTTTTCTAAACAAATCAAGCAAATTCATCAATAATCATTTGAAAAATTCCTAAAATATGAGGCACATCATTCAAATAAAGCAACGGCAAGTGAATCGTAACGGTATCGCCTTGTAATTTCAAAAATTGCCAATCGCGTCCCGTCGTGACACATCCGTAAATCGCAGGAAAAAGATAGCATTACGGCTATTTATAGGTTGATTTTTGAGGTAAAAGTAAACATTTTAACCTTATTCTCCAACTTTTTTAGCCCGTCCCTGCAAAAAATCATTCAAACGTGATTTTGCTTCGGGCGCGTCTTGTGCAATCGCGGAAATAAGCGACTCCATCATCAAACCACTGTCTTGATTGGAATCCACAATGCGCGGCAACACATGCATTAAAGCATAATTCGTCATGCCCGCATTGCTCGAAATACGTTTGGCAAGTTCCATTGCCTTTTCCATGCCTTTTCCCTCCTCCACAACATATTGAGATAAACCAATGCGTTCCCCTTCGTCCGCCTTGTAAACCCGTCCTGTCAACATCATATCTGTCATTCTCGCCATACCAATCAATTTTGGAACGCGTACAGACGCACCGCCCCCAACAAAAATGCCGCGTTGCCCCTCTGGTAACGCGTAAAAGGTTGAATTTTCAGCCACTCGGATATGACACGCGCTCGCAATCTCCAAACCGCCGCCCACACACGCACCATGTAACACTGCAATTACGGGAACGGTTCCAAATTGAACCTTGTCCAAAGCTCGATGCCAATTGCGCGAATGAAAAACGCCTTGAACTGCATTGCGCTCTTTGAGGTCAGAAAGGTCGAGTCCTGCGCAAAAATGGTTGCCTTCGCCGTGAATAATGGCACATTTGACCCCTTCGGGCATGTTGGAAAATACCTTTTCGATGGCTGCAATCGTTTCATCATTAACAGCATTTCGTTTTGTCGGTCGGTTGAGTGCGACTATCAAAATAGTATCTATTACCGACACTTTGAGCGTATTATACATATTTTTATTTTTTATAAAAACTATTTCTTTTCCATTGCGTGACCGATTGTTTTGACTTCCTTCCTTGAAAATCCTGTTACTTTTACGGTCATAGCGAATGGCACGTAAAAGCATGCGCAAAGATAACTCAAAAATGGGATTTTGACACGAATTAGACGAATTTTCACGAATTTGGAAGGCTCGGTGATTGGTGAAAAATTCATCTAATTCGCGTCCTTAACAAAATTTTATAACACTTTCCATACTTGAATCGCTACATAATCGGGCATTCTAATCGCTTTACAAATGAAAATGGCGTTATTCAACCAATCATATTTACTGTTTTTCGGTGCTTCAAATTTCAGAACGGTTCTGAAACAATATTCAGTTGGGCTCACTTTTTCACCTTTTGCGATACGCGCCGCTACTTCGGGTGTCGCTACGCGCAACCCAACATTTTTAATGTAAATCACCGTGCTATCATCGGTGCGCAGGTCGTAATGCGCTTCTACTTCCGTAACGCCGTCTGCTCGAACCACTTGCCAATCCGCGCCACCATTAATAATTTCGCCTTTTATTTTGGGTCCTTTGAATGTGCCACCTTTGATTGGGACGATGCGCCGAGTGCCATGAGCCGTTTCGCCGACGACTAAAGCCTTGTCAATCAATACGTTCAATTCGCAAACAAATTCTAATGTGGGCGTTTCGGGCGATTGCGCAAAAAGATTGATTTGCATTAAAAAGAATGCTCCTAAAAAAGATAATTTTTTCATAATCAAGGTTGAAGATACGATTGCAAAAAAGGGTTGTTTTTTCGGAGCAAAAGTAATAAAAAATTTGCGCCGACCCTTGATTTTTCAAAAAAACACACCTCAACAATAATAATGCACTTTACATTGTGTATTTTTGTATTTTACAAATTAAGTAATTAGAACTAAACACTGTGCTTCAAAAGCAAAAAATCTATGAAAATCCCATAAAAATCCATGAAATCCGTACTTCCATTAACACAACTCCTTTTTTGTCAGATACAAAAAAAATTTAATGAAACGTTAATACAAATTAAAATTATAAAATATTCGATAATTTTGCATCTATTATTCCATTCCATTTAAACACAAAAATAACCTCATAAAACATACTCCCAAATCCACTACACCAATTTTTAACAATAATTGTTTTAATCAACGCATCCAATATGCTATTGAAAAGTTTACTAATTTGCGTCACCTTAGTCGCTGCCCCGTGTTGTGCATTGTACAGTCAGTCGGATTGCCCCAATTACAAATGTCTCCGTGACCAACTTAAACAATTAATTACGGCGAAAGATTATCGTTTCGCTTTGTCGTTATTGGACTACGCAGAGACCTTGCGCGATAAAAATCGAGATGAAATCAATATATTTCGCAACAATTTGTTTGATGCGATTCATACAGAACGTTTAAAAGCGGAAAAAGAGCGTTCCGAAGCAGTGGCAAAAACGGTCTTA
>JBEEMZ010000049.1:0-22995 GCA_041192405.1 Bacteroidota bacterium
CCGATTTTTCAAAGAACTTTTTATATAGTTGACTCGAATCTTGCGACCCGAATCTCAATACGTTGCTTATTTTTTTACTGAAAAACTTTTATTTCAGTATGCTTTTCTTAGCGGCTGCAAAGGTACAATCTATTTTCATATCTCCAAACTTTTTTGAAAGTTTTTTTAACTTTTTTTTATTTTGTTTAGATACTTAGAAAAGGTCTTTCTTTTTGACCGCTTGTTTCTTACTGCGGCGCAAAGGTACAACACTTTTTTATATCTCCAAACTTTTTTGAAAGTTTTTTTAACTTTTTTTTATTTTGTCTGGGAGCGTTTTAAAACCTTTTGTCTTAATTACTGCCCCTGTTTCTTAAAGCGACGCAAAGGTACAACTTCATTTCGTTCTACCAAACTTTTTTGCATTTATTTTTAAATTATTTTCATTTATTTTTTTGATTGGCAAAAAGATAAACCCAAGAGGACATTTTTAGCTGCGATGTGTGCTACCAATTTCAAACCGTCGAAAAGCGCGGAATCCGCGTAAAGTTGCCCATAAGCAGTAATTTATTTTGTAATAAACTGATAATCAATGGTTTATAACTCAGTTTCGGAAATGGGTTTTTAATGGAATCGTGAAAAATCGTATAGTCGGATTGTAATGCGCCTTTTCACATTAAAAACAAAATTATTCATAAATTATCTTATTAATTCAACTTTTCTCACAGAACGCAATATTCTAAAACAATATTTGCCATTATGCTACGGAGTTTTAACGTTATAATATGTTTTTTCCCGCAGATTTTCGCAGAAAAAGATTCCAGAAAATCTGCGGGAAAAATAGATTGATAATGAATTCCTTAAATCTTTACCTGCTCAGTAGTGTAATCAATGGTTTGTACATTAGATTTTTAGAAGGAGTGAATATCCATGAAACGGAAAAGTCCACAATTGTAAACAATCATGGACTTTTCTTTTCATATATAACACAAACAATATTATGCTTTTGCAGTACCTTTTGCTTTTTCAATCACTTCTTTCGCAATGCCCGCAGGTGCAGGTGCATAATGTGCGAATTCCATCGTTGAAGATGCGCGTCCAGAAGTAATCGTCCGTAATTGCGTTACGTAACCAAACATTTGCGCCAAAGGCACTTCCGCTTGAATCGAAACCGCACCACCAATCCGTCCTTCTTGACCTTTCGGCATCCCGCGCCGACGGTTCAAGTCACCTATCACCGTACCCACATATTCTTCGGGCGTTACAACTTCCAATTTCATAATCGGTTCGAGCAATACAGGAGCCGTTTTCGGCGCAGCCGCACGGAAACCCTCTTTTGCACAAAGTTCAAAAGCAATTGGTTTGGAATCCACCGCGTGCATCGAGCCGTCGAATACGCGTACTTTCATCGAATCAATGTTGTAACCCGCCAAAATACCATTATTCATCATCGCTGTGAAACCATCGGTAATCGGTTTGACATAGTTTTTGTCAATCGAACCACCCACGATACCCCATACAAATTGTAATTTTTTCTTACCCGATTTGAATTCGTCTGTTTCCAAGAACGCCTCGTCCGCAGGCCCCAATTCAAACGCCATATCCGCAAACAAACCAGAACCACCCGATTGTTTTTTCAATTTTTCTCGATGCGTGATTTTCTCCGTTAACGCCTCTTTGTAATTTACTTGTGGCGCACCTTGATTCAATTCAACCCCAAATTCACGGCGCATACGGTCAATAATAATCTCCAAATGCAACTCACCCATGCCTGAAATCACCGTTTGAGCAGTGTCTTCGTTATAAGCAACACGGAAAGTTGGGTCTTCTTCAGATAATTTGTTTAATGCCATACCCATTTTATCCATATCTTTTTGAGTTTTAGGCTCGACCGCCAAACCAATTACTGGCTCTGGGAAAGACATAGATTCCAAAACGATTGGTTTGTCCAATGCGCACAACGTGTCCCCTGTACGGATGTCCGTGATGCCCACTGCCGCGCCAATATCGCCCGCTTCCACAAAATCTACTGGATTTTGTTTGTTGGCGTGCATTTGGAATAAGCGAGAAACCCGTTCTTTTTTGCCCGAACGCGTGTTCAAAACATAAGAACCTGCTTCCAAACGACCTGAATAAATCCGAATAAAAATTAAACGACCTACAAATTTATCCGTAACGATTTTGAACGCCAATGCTGAAAAAGGTTCTTTCACATCGGGTTGACGTGTAATCGGTTTATCAGTATTTGGATCCGTGCCTTCAATGGCATCAACGTCCAACGGAGATGGCAAATACGCACAAACGCCATCCAAACACGCTTGAACCCCTTTGTTTTTGAACGCCGAACCGCACATCACAGGAGTCATTTTCATCGCAACCACCGCTTTGCGGATTGCTGCGCGCAACTCATCTGGACTGATTGAATCTGGGTCATCAAAAAACTTCTCCATCAATGCATCATCAAATTCAGCCGCCGCTTCCACCAATTTTTCACGGTATTCCGCAACCGTCTCTACCAAATCCGCAGGAATTGGAATTTCTTTATAAGTCATGCCTTGGTCAGCCTCGTTCCAAACAATCGCTTGGTTCATCACCAAATCCACGACACCAACAAATTTCTCCTCATTGCCAATCGGTACTTGCAACGGAATTGCATTCGCACCCAATTTAGCTTTCATGTCTGCAACGACACCGAAAAAATCAGCACCCGCACGGTCCATCTTGTTGACAAACGCCAAACGCGGCACTTTATAACGGTCAGCTTGTCTCCAAACCGTTTCAGATTGCGGTTCAACGCCATCAACCGCCGAAAACAACGCAACCACTCCATCCAACACGCGCAAAGAACGCTCTACTTCCACCGTAAAGTCAACGTGACCAGGGGTGTCAATAATGTTAACTGGATATTCTTCGCCTTTCCAAAACCATTTTGTTTTGGTTGCCGCAGAAGTAATCGTGATACCGCGCTCTTGCTCCTGTACCATGTGATCCATCGTCGCTGCGCCGTCATGCACCTCGCCGATTTTGTGCGAAATACCCGTGTAATAAAGGATGCGCTCTGTGGTAGTTGTTTTACCTGCGTCAATGTGAGCCGCAATACCGATATTTCTCGTGTATTTTAAGTCCTTGGTTGCCATGATTAAATATGTTAAAATATTTTTTACTTAATTAATGAATGAGACGTTTAAATCTCAAAAAGATACATGTTAGTTAGTTAGTTGGTTAGTTGGTTAGTTTAATGATACTAACTAACCAACTAAAACAGGTAATTGATATGATAATCAATTACCTGTCTGCTCATTACAAGCCTTTGTTTTCCAATGATTTATGAAAAATTAAGTTCTGTAATGTGCAAACGCTTTATTAGCATCCGCCATTCTGTGCATT
Source organism: Bacteroidota bacterium (assembly GCA_041192405.1). Taxonomy (GTDB): domain Bacteria; phylum Bacteroidota; class Bacteroidia; order Chitinophagales; family Saprospiraceae; genus JAAFJT01. The sequence continues at coordinate 3,367 of JBEEMZ010000049.1, forward strand.
TCTTCTTTACGCTTAACTGTCGCGCCTTCGTTTTTAGCAGCAGCAATCAATTCAGCAGCTAACTTTTCAGCCATGCCTTTGCCAGAACGTGCGCGTGCATACTTGATAAGCCACTTCATACCGATAGACGTTTTCCGTTTAGCGCGAATCTCAATCGGAATTTGGAACGTCGAACCACCTACGCGACGGCTTTTCACCTCGACCGCAGGCATTGCATTTGTCAACGCTTTTCTCCAAACCGTATGTTCATTTTCAGTCGTGCGGGCTTTCACCAAGTCCAACGCATCGTAGAAAATGCCATAAGCAATAGATTTCTTACCGTCCCACATCAAGTTATTCACGAATTGTGTCACTGATGGGTCATTATAACGCGGGTCAGCATCCAGCTGCCGCACTTTGGGTTTTCTTTTACGCATCTTTACGGATGTTAAAAATCAAGGAAATTTGTTTAAACATGAGCGAATACTGACGGATTTTTCCAACCATCCATTTATAATCCATTGATTTTGAATCTTATATGAATTACACTTCTTCACCCGATGCAACAGCGTTTTTAAGAAATAAGCATTGTTATTCCGTAGGAAATCTTATTTCTTTTTGCCTTTAGCTGGTGCGCCTTTTGCTGCTGGAGCTGGAGCTGCACCCGGTTTAGGGCGTTTTGCGCCATACTTAGAGCGAGACTTTTTACGGTCTTTCACGCCCGCCGTATCCAACGCGCCACGAACGATGGTGTAACGAACACCCGGTAAATCTTTTACACGACCACCGCGAACTAACACGATGGAGTGTTCTTGCAAGTTGTGACCTTCTCCCGGAATGTAGCAAATTACTTCATTTTTGGTAGTAAGGCGCACTTTCGCCACCTTGCGTAAGGCGGAATTGGGCTTTTTCGGAGTTGTCGTGTAAACTTTCGTACAAACGCCCCGTCTTTGCGGACACGCGTTTAAAGCACGAGATTTACTCGTTTCTTCGATGGTCGTTCTGCCCTTGCGAACCAACTGATTAATCGTAGGCATGATTATTAATAATTTTTACGGTCATAAAGCATTGATAATCAACGTTATAAGATTATAACGCGTTAAAAAAACTTTAAAACAGCTATTCGAGGTGCAAAGGTAATCTTTTTTTGAGAATTGCGAAAAATTAATTTTTTTTTGTAAATTTTTTTAAAGGAGTGCTTTTAAGTTTTTTAGAGTCCCCTTTCGTGGCGCGAAAATTAAATTATTTTTTCACTGACGACTTACTTAGCCTCAAAAAAAAGTCCTTCTTTCCTTCTTTAACAACTCGTTTAGGAAAAATTGATTATTTTTGCATAAAAATTACCAATCATGTATCGAATTCATTTCATTTTAGTATTTTGTTATTGCGTGAGCGCGAATCTCTGTTTCGGGCAGACGTTGACGACTTCCGATTTGCCTATCATCCTCATCAATACCCCAAACAATCGTGCGATTCCCGACGAACCGAAAATAGAGGCTCGTATGAAAATTATTTATAATGGCATTGGTCGAATCAATCGCATCACGGATACCGCATATTTTTATGATGCGATTGGTATCGAAACACGTGGTAGCACTTCTCAACAAATTTCGCCTAAAAAACCGTATGCGTTTGAAGCGCGGGATTCAGCAACGAGTTTGCCCAAGAATGTGCGTTTTTTCGACATGTCGAAGGAGAGCGATTGGTCTTTGATTGCGCCGTATTCTGATAAAACGCTGCTTCGAGATGCCTTGATGTATCAATTGGGAAATGATATTATGAATTGGGCGCCTCGTACAAGATTTTGTGAATTAGTGCTAAATGGCTCCTATCAAGGTGTTTACGTATTAACAGAAAAAATAAAACGAGATAATGGACGCGTTGATATTGCCAAATCGAATATAGGAAATCCTGCCGAAGGTGGTTTTATCATCAAAGTAGATAAAAGTACAGGTGTTTCGGACGGCTGGACTTCGGCGAATCAAACCAAATATTTCTATCATTATCCGAATCCGACCGATATTACATTTGCCCAAAAAACATATATTCAAACTCTTTTTGCCGATTTTGAGCGTGTGATGAAAACAGCGCAATACGCCGATTCCTTGACGGGCTATCCTAAGTATTTGGGAATCAATACTTTTATAGATTTTATTTTATTGAATGAGGTCGCACGCAATGTGGATGGCTATCGTTTGAGTACGTACCTATATAAAGACCGCGATAGCATAAATCGTCATATCAAGGCAGGTCCCGTTTGGGATTTTAACATAGGATTGGGCAATGCGAATTATTGTAATGGCAATCGAACCGATGGTTGGGCATGGGATTTTAACACGATTTGTCCTGCGGACGGTCTGCCAATTCCATTTTGGTGGAATAAATTGACTTCGGATACTGCTTTTCGGCGCAAAATAAAGGTGCGATGGACGGAATTACGTCAAACTAAGTGGACAAATCTTTATTTTACACATGCAATAGATTCGTTAAGTGGCGCAGTGAATCAAGCGCAAGAGCGTAATTTTCAAAAATGGAATATTTTAGGGCAACAAGTGTGGCCCAATCCACAAATTGCGGGCAGTTATAGCGGCGAAGTGGGTTATTTGAAATCGTGGTTGAATGCGCGTTTGATTTGGTTAGATGGCGCGTTGAATACATCGGCTGTTATAACGCACCCTCAGATTGCGAGTGTACCCGAAGTTTTCCCGAATCCATCTAATGGGGTGGTTCATTTTTATTACTATTTGCACAGCAATGTGGATGTTAAAATATTGATTTACAATATGTTAGGAGAGCAATTAGAATCTTTTGAGGCGAAACAAAACACAGGCAATTATCATTGGATTTGGAATAAACCGCCTGCTAATGGCACTTATTTGTATCAAATTTGGCAAAGCGGGGAAGTTTGGCAAAGCGGAAAAATCGTCATTCAATGATGAATGAGTTGTAATATGTTTTTTCCCCGCAGATTTTCGCAGAAAAAGGTTCTAAGAAAAGCTGCGAGAATCTGCGGAAAAAACATATTATAACTTTAACCACTCAATAGAATACAAACAAATTCATCATTTATCATTATTTATTCTTCTTGAAAATCCGCACATAATCAATCATAAAATGCGCAGGTAATGCCGCTTCAGGCGGATTTTCATTGGGATACAAGCCCATTCCCAAAATTAAACCCATCGGATTCTTCGGAATGTTCTTTTTTATTTCGCGCACCAACTGATTATCGAAATAATAACGAATATATTTTTCAGTCCATTCCACGCCATATACATGAAATATTTCAGTCACATCAATACTATTTCCATCGGGATAAATGGGCCAGATGCGTTTACAATCGCACCGAATTTTCTTCCGTTTGGCATCCCAATAGTAATTATTAGCTTGGAATTGAAACGGTTTTTGCCCTGTGAATTCGGCAACATCAATTTCTTGATACGTTTCGCCCGCGCCCACCCAAAACCAAAACGCGGGCCAAAATCCCAAGCCTTTCGGGACTTTACACGAAATTTCGGTATAGGTGTTGATTGGCACTGGCTCGGCTTTATAAACCATACCTGCCGTATATTCGTACTTTTGAACGCGTTCTTTGCGCAAAGTTAGGTGCAGGCAACTATTCTTGACAGATACGTTTGCATACCGAAAAAGGGCATTTTCTTTTTCGCGCTCGGTCTCTTGCGACCACCAAATCGTAGCAGTAGTGTCCAAATTAGGCGAATCGAATTCGTCTTGAAAATATAACGTCCAACCAGGGCGATACGGCATATTAATCGGAACGGTATAATCCGTTTGAGCGATGATTTCACCGCGCAATTTGGCTAAAGTCAGCGTTGTGAGAAAAAATAATTTTCGGAAACGGTGGAATCTTTGCATGGTCATTCAATCGTAAAGTTTAAGTTCGGAGTAAAAGTAGGTGTTTTAACTAAAAAGGAATGTATTTTTGCATCATTTTTCGTAAAACGGTGCAAAAAATGTCCAATTATAACTTTTTTTATCCACAAACTGCTTTTTTGCGTCAGATTTTAAGGCGTTTATCCATTTCCTACGCGCTGTGGATGAGTTGTCGCATTGGGTTTTACATAGCGAATCGAACGATTTTGCCCACACCCAATTTTATTGAATTGCTCTGGGGCTTCCGATTTGATACTTGTGCCATCGTGTATATCAATGCGTTATGGATTTTAATAAATTACATATATTTTTTTACTTCTAATGCACTCAAAGCATTCATTCCAAACCTAAACCAAAAACTGGGACAAGTTTGGAGCAAAATAATATTAAAAATAGTATTTATTACAACAAATTGCATGGGTCTCGCAGCCGAAATAACCGATATTGGTTATTTTCGTTTCGCCAATCGCAGAACGATATTAAGCGATTTTAGTCTTTGGAAAAATAATATTTCGATGTTGAGTGGGATGATGTTGGAATATTGGTATTTAAGTTTTGGATTTTTAGGATTGATAGGGGTGATGTCGCGCAGTTACGACGCGTTGGAGATTAAAATTGACAATATAAAATTTTGTTTAATTCCACAAATAATTATTTTTATATTGACAATTGGTGGTTTCATCATCGGCGCAAGAGGTGGTTTACAACTTCGACCCTTAACGCCCCTCAATGCTGCGGATTATACACACGATATGCGCTTAATGCCGTTGGTTTCAAACACGACTTTAAACCTCATTTACGCTACGCAACAACGTTTTTTAACAGAACCTAATTATTTGCCAAATGATATAGCTGAAAAAATATATCCAATTTTTCAATATCCTAAATACACCGATTCAATGCGTCGTTTGAATGTGGTGGTGATTGCGCTGGAAAGTTTTGGAAAAGAATATTCTGGATTCTACACACCTGAATATCAAAATACACTGTCTGGCTTTACGCCCTTTTTAGATTCCTTAGCGAGCGTAAGTTATTCATGTTCAATGAGTTATGCAAATGGGTTGCGTTCGACACAAGGCATTGTTGCATTGACGGCGGGGCTGCCCGCGTTTATGGACGACCCGTATATGTTTTCTGCTTATCAAACCAATCAATTGGATGGCATCGCCGCACTTTTAAAACAAAAAGATTATACAACTGCGTTTATTCATCTGTCGAATCCAGGTTCAATGGATTTTGATAAATACACTAAATCTATTGGTTTTGAACGGTTTTATGACAAACGGATGTATCCAAATCAAAATGAATATGATGGACAATGGGGAATATGGGATGACCCGATGTTTCAATTTATGGCGGATACTATCAATCAATTTCCAGAACCCTTTTATACATTTTGTTTTACATTAACGTCACATCATCCCTATAAAGTCCCTGATTTTTTTGAAAAACAGCATCCAAATATAGACCTGTTACATCGAAGTGTGCTTTATACAGACACTGCATTAAAACATTTTTTTGAAAAAGCATCTAAAATGGCTTGGTTTAAAAACACTTTGTTTGTGATTGCTGCTGACCACACAGGCGCGGGCACCTATATAGACGCGTATCAAACGAAAGTTGGACGTTATAAAATTCCGATTTTATTTTACAAACCAAATGAAATTTTGCCTCAACAAGTCAATCGCGTTTGTCAACAAATAGATGTCTTACCTTCGATTATGGATTTTTTAAAATATGATAAACCTTATTTATCTTTTGGACGCAGTGTTTGGTCGAAATCGGCAGCAAGTTATGCGTTTCAATATGAAGAATCCTTGTTTCAAATTCAAAATGATAAATATGTGTTATTTTTCGATGGCGAGGCGGTACAACGGGTACATGAGTTGCAAAACGACCCTTTTTTACAAAATGATTTAAAAAAGGATGCGTCTGTACCGATAGATTCGTTAGCAAATATTTTAAAATCGGTTATTCAACAACATCATAAAGCAATGATTCATAATCGTTTACAAGCTAAATATTGAAATCGTAGTAATCCTTAGTTGTGGCAAATTGTTGAAATAGGATGCTTATGATTTAAAGATTGCAAGGATATTTTCAGTTAAAAAGTGCACATTGAAACTCAAAATATCCTTTTTATCCTTCAAATCATAAGCATTCTATTTCAGCTATTTGCCACCCATTTTTTTCAACTGTTCAAACAATTCGTTTTCATCGCCAGGGCGATAACGGCGTTTATGATACGTAACATTACCTGCCGCATCTAAAACAAAAAGTTGTGGCAACCCGTTTAATTCACCGTCCATCACATATCGAAATTCCCGATTGGTATCATGATACGCTTCAAAAAGCCACTTTCCTTTGCGCACTCGCTCGATAAATTGAGGATAGCGGTCATTAAAATCGGTCGAAATGGCAATCATTCGGAAGTCAACTTCCTTTTTCCACGTCGGATACGCATTATTGATAGCTTCCAGCTCCATGCGACAGGGAAAACAGGTCGTCAACCAAAACAGCAAAATCGTTGGTTTCGCAGTTTCATTTTTCAACAAAACGTTTGATTTTTTAATTATTCCTGCGGTATCGCGCAAATCAATGTCGAAAGGAAATGTTTTTTGAATCAAATCCGCTTGTCGGGAAGTTTCTGTAAAATAGTGGGGAGTCGGCGCAGTGGAATCTACAAAAGACGCTTTTAAAACAATTGGTGTTAAAATTAAGCTCAGTAACAAAAGATGGTTCATTGTTTATAAGTGAATGATGAATAATGAATGATGAATAAATGACGCAATAACTTAATTATACACTACTGAGTTGTTAAAGTTGTAATATGTTTTTTTTTCGCAGATTTTCGCAGCAAAAGAGTCCAAAAGAAAATCGGCGAGAATCTGCGGGGAAAAATAGATTGATAATCCATTATTTACATCTTAAATCTTTAACAACTCAATAGTGTAACTTAATTATCAAATAATTATGAAAAATAATCATTCATCTGTTATTGTTCAAAGGCGAATCGGACTAAATTCGCGCCCATTTTCAATGCCAATAATCGCTTATCTTCGGGGTCTTTATGCACATCGTCCCAGCCGTCACCCAAATCTGTTTCATAATTGTAATAAACGACCAACCGATTTTTCCAAAAAATGCCATAACCTTTTGCGGGCAAACCATTATGTTCATGCACTTTTGGCGTGCCATTTGGGAAATCGAATTTTTGATGATAAATCGGGTGCGAAAACGGTAATTCCACTAATTCAGACTCAGGAAACACCTTTTTCATCAATGGACGCACATACGGATCCATTCCAAAATCGTCATTAATGCACAAAAAACCGCCACCAATGAGATAATTTCTCATATTTTCAGCTTCTTGATTGTTGAAAACGACATTTCCATGCCCCGTCATATATACAAATGGATGATTGTATAATTCTGCACTCCCTGCCTCGACCGTTGCAAATTCGCGGTCAAAGGTCGTTCCGAGGTTTTGATTACAAAAAGTTGCCAAATTATGGAGCGAATTCACATCATTATACCAATCGCCGCCACCATTGTATTTTAATAAAGCTAATTTGAGTGGTGCAGTTGCTTTATCAATCGGTTTGAAAGCAGCTGAAGTGATTAATAAGATAGAAATAATCGTAATTTGTATTGATTTCATTTTAAATATTTTTGTGAACACATAGGGACGTAGGGTAGGGGACATAGCTTTTAAACGCATATAGAGATAGCAGACATAGATTGTATCATATTTTAATTATAAATAATCTATAATAGATTGATTATTTATGATTTATGAGCTATTTATAGAAATGCACTTTTGTAAAAATGCAATGCAAAATAAATATATGTCTCATATCTCCCTATGTGTTTACAATTTGGCAAGCGACGATTCCAGCCGTTTCCGTCCGTAACCGATGATGCCCCAAACTCACGCCGCGAAACCCTTTTAAGAATGCTAATTCGACTTCTTCGGGCATAAAATCGCCTTCGGGTCCAATCAAAATTAACGACGGTTGCCCTTTTTGAACCACTTGTTGCAACGGCACACGCGTATCTTCCGTGCAATATGCAATCCATTTTGCCACATCTGCCGAATGATTTTGATTCATAAATGATTTAAAATCAATGGGTTCATTCAATTTCGGCAAATGATACCGCAAGGATTGTTTCATAGCCGTCAACAAGATATGATTTAAACGTTCAATTTTCAAAACAGTTCGCTCACTGCGCCGACAAATTAAAGGTGTAATTTCCGAAATCCCGATTTCCGTTGCTTTTTCGAGAAACCACTCAAAACGATCCATATTTTTGGTCGGCGCAATCGCAATATGTAACGGAATCTTGATTTCAAGATTGTTTTGTTGCGCAATAATTCGCAAAGTTGCTCTTTTTTTACCAATTTCGTGCAAAACGGTTTCAAAAAGCGTTCCATTGCCATCCGTACAATGTACGGTATCGCCCATCCGTTTCCGCAAAACTTGGCAGACATGACGACTTTCTTCTTCGCCTAACGCCATGAAAGGACTGCCATTATAAATAGCATAAAATAATTGCATGATAAATTGTGGGCTTCGTCAATACAACACCGTTTGGAAAGTTTCAAACCTTTCAAACGGTTGATTATCATCAAATTAAAAAAGTCTTTAATAATCAACGCATTGATTATCAAAGACTTTTTTAGTGCCGTTTTCATAAAAATTTGTAAAAAAACGGTCGGTTTAATTTTTTTTATAAATTGTAAATCATTGATTTTCAATGACTTACGTTAAATACGTAGCGTGAGGGGGGCTTGAACCCCCGACCTCATGATTATGAATCATGCGCTCTAACCAGCTGAGCTACCGCGCCATTTTAATTATCAAAAAAATAATAATTTCTTTTGACGGCGCAAAGATACATACATTTTTAAAAATAAAAAATATTTTTTTATTTTTTTTGCACCTTTTTTTTATTTTTGCTGTCAAAAAACAATGAAATCAGCAATTTTTATCCTTTTTTCGCTTTTTTTTAACGTTTCCTCCGCGCAAACCCTTACAAGCGCGAGTATCCGTTATGACGATAGCTTTGGCGAATGGCTGTTATACACGGACATTGACGGGGAACAAGGCACGTTGGAAGCCCCGTGGCATCGTCAAAATAATTGGACGAATTGGAATTTTGGCATCCGAAACAAAAACGGAACCGTTCGCGCCGTCTGGCAAGACCGACTCGATGAATGGGAATTGCGCGGCGAGGGCAAAACCATTACGATGCGCCAAATTTGGAAAAATGATGCCAATGAATGGCGTATCAATGATGGAAATATTACATTAGATTTTAAGATGAAGCGGCATAATGATGCGTATGAGTGGCTCATGGACGATAAAACGCATGGTGTTTTTTATGTTGTGAGTGACCATCCGAATGATGCGCGAGATTGGACGATTCAAGATGATACCAACGTAACTGTTTCATTTCCAATGCGTTTGGCGATGTTGTTTGTCGCGTTGCACGTCGCCGCGCCGAAATATTGACCTAAAAACAATAGGGCGGTTGCGATTCCGAAACCACCCCATCGATGTAACAAAAGACCTTTTTACTCACTCTATATTCTTTTGAGTTGGTTGGTTGGTTAGTTGGTTGGTCAGTTAAAATATTGATTATCAATGATTTAACTAACGAACCCACTAACCAACCCACTAACTTGTTTGTAATTTTGCAGAGCCTGTGCGTTGCAATACGCCCCAACCCATTAATTCGCCTTTGAACGCTTTGATATAAGATTTAAACAAAATGATATACATAATCGGGCGATACACAATGCGTTGTGGAAACATTAACATCACTAACCAAAATTTCCATTTCCGCCAATTAATCCAAGTTTCCTTTTTCTTCAAGGTTGACCAATTGATTTCGCCGTCAAACGTATAAGCTAAAATCGCACACGACAAATCTATCATCATAAATCCTATATAAAACCAAAATATTTGACTGCTCGCGCCCGTACACAATGCCGCAATTAACAATAAATCGGCTATCGGCGCGAAAAGCGGCAAAAACATTTGAAATATTAAAATATTTGGCAATGCGACCCATGCTAAACCGCCATATCGGGGTTTGAATAACGCGTCCCGATTCTTCCAAAACGCCTGCATCACCCCAAAACACCACCGAAAACGTTGTTTTTTAAACTGTTCAAACGATTCTGGAGCTTCCGTAATCGCAATTGAAGCATTATTTTGACCCACCAAATACCCTTTTTTGATAATCCGCATCGTCAAATCACAATCTTCTGCCAACGTATCGGTCGTAAAACCACCCACTTCTAAAATCACATGTTTCCGAAACGCGCCTATCGCACCTGGCACCACCGTAATACAATTCAAAACATTAAAAGCCAATCTATCAAAATTTTGTGCGGTCGTATATTCGATTGCCTGCCATTTTGTTAGGACATTTATCTGATTACCCACATAAACGTTGCCCGCAACCGCCGCTACTTCCGATTGATAAAACGGTTTCACAATCTCCCGCAACGCTTGCGGGTCTAATTGCGTATCGGCATCAATGCAAACCACAAAATCATGTTTGGCACGCGCAATCCCATAATTCAATGCCGACGCTTTCCCACCATTCGGTTTCGTATTCACACTCACACGCTCATCATGTGCAAACGCCGCTTTGACCTTCGCATACGTCGTATCCTTTGAACCATCATCCACAAACATGATTTCATATTCAGGATAATCTTGATTCAATAAACTTTTCACACTATCAATCGCATTCAATTCTTCATTGTAAGCGGGCACTATAATACTTACTGGTGGTGTATAAAGCATTGATTTATAATGCCTTTCGCGGTATTTCTGCACACAAGCCAACGTTGCCACAAACACAATCCGAACCATACTCAACCAAATCGCCCAATAAAATAAGCCCGACAACCATTTATTCACACTGAAAATCACACCCGACAAATATTTATCCGTTTGCCCAATCACTTTTTGATTGCCTTCAACAGACGGCATCACATCTTCCCGTTTTTTGCCCAATAATTGCGCCGTCGTGATGAATTTAAACCCTTCGCTTTTATAAAAAGCGATAATTTCTGGCAATGCTTTAATCGTTGCATCCCGTTTTCCACCCGCATCATGCAATAACACGATATTTCCGTGATTGATTTGCGCTTTCAAACGTTCCAAAATTTGATGAGTCGTGACATTCGGTTGCCAATCTCTTGGGTCAATGGACTCGCCGATAGACAAATAATGGTGTTTGCGCGCCAACAAAAACGGTATCAACTCATTCGCAGAATCGGGCGAGTTGTTGTAGGTGTACGGTGCGCGGAACAAAATCGTACTATGCCCCGTAACGCTCTCAATCGCTCGACGCGTGTAATCCAATTCCAAATTGGCTTTAAATGCCGTTACATTATTTAAATTTGGATGTGAAAACGTATGATTTCCAATCTCATGCCCTTCATCAAACACTCTTTTGACAATTGCACCATTTTCTTTGATGAGTTTGCCCATCATAAAAAACGTCGCGGGAATGCTATCTTTTTTCAGAATATCCAAGATTTGGGGTGTATATTCTGGGTCGGGCCCGTCGTCAAAAGTTAAAATCACTTGCTTTGTACCCGCCGCACCATTTCGCCGAATCACATAAGCAGCAGGTAATATTTCGTAATTTTCCTCCAAAACCAAATGTTGTGTGGCATCATAAGTTGCATTCACTTTTCCATCCGTCGGTTCGCTAATCACGTCCAAAACCTCGCCTGAACCAATAAAATGAACTCTATCATTTTTCAAGGCAGGAATATTTTTATTAAAATCAAAGGCTTCTTTATTTAAACCATTGATACTCAAATCTTTATCATAAAAATTCCAAACTCGATTATCTTCAAAGCCCAAATGCGTCAATGCCGCGCCGCGCCAAGCCATATTTTGCGCTGCCCGAATCGCATTAAAATTGGTCGCTGCATCGGTGAAAAAAATGCGGTGCGCCTCATTTTTATCATCCAAATAATTAAAATTTAAATTATAATTGTCATTATCAAAGGTGATTTTTGCGCCCGCCTCTGCTGCAATCGAAATCGCCTGTTGAAATCCAACCATTTGCGGACGACCCAATTGATTGCGCCAATCATACCCATACGTAGCCGCGCCGAGAATCAATTTTTCAGTCGGAATCTCTGTTGCAACCTGCGTCATCATCGCTTCCACCCATTTTTGCCCCGCAATCGCACCCGCCATTTGATAGCTTTCATCCATCGGCATGAAAAATATCAAATCATTGAATTCGGCTACGCCTGTAATATCCGTTTGGCGTGGAGACAATGTTTGTGTAACTTGTAATCCATTATCTTTCAATGTTTTATAAACCTTTTGATGAAAATCTTTAACCAATTGCCATTGATTTTCATTGGGATGATAATTCATGCAAATCCCTTGAAAACCACGTTTTTTTAACAATTGAGCAATGCTTTCAATGAAAATCGCACTTCGCGCAGGGTTATTCATCAGCGAAAACAAAGCATTTCCTTCACCTGCGTTGTCTTCTGCAACATCCAATTGTGGCAAAACCGCTACTTTGGGATGTTTCATCACCGATTCTAAAATGCCCGAAAGTTGCACAATCATCGTCACGGTATCCAGCCATACCGTTTGCCCCTGTGCCAACGCCGCAGAATCTTTTGCGAGATGCAACCAATCGGGCATCACCATATTCAATTTTCCCACATTATCGCGCAGGGACGACATCGCTTCATTCGTACCGTCCTCAATAAAGGCGGCGCGAATCTGTTTTTCTCGTGGAATCGGCTCGCGGGGACTCAACGGTGGTAAATTAGCTTTCGTCAAACGGCTGCCAAAACCGTTGATTTTCGGATTTTTAAAGTGAATTAAGGTCGAATCGCTTGATAAAGCCGCTTCATCAAGGTCTAATTTCTGAAACGATTTGGGAAAAATAGGTCTATTCGGATACATGACCGAAATCACAAATACGAGAAAACCTGCTACCAAACTCGCTACAAAAATGCCAAAAACGGTGCGCACTGCCTTCCACCGTTTCGGAGAAAAAGCGGTGAAAATTTGAATATCTTTACTCATGGTTAATCTTTATAAGTTTCTTTGCGATTTCGGAAGGTGGATTTTGGATTTCGGAATCTGTACGGCGCATTATGCAATATATTGAAAAACAACATGTTATATAATACACTTTCCGTAATCCACAATTCACAATCCGAAGTCAAATGATTTTAAACAAAATTTATTTGCGCCATAAAAGGTATTTTCCGTTAACACTAAAGTAGAAAAAAGGCTTCTTGTGCGTACCATCAAAGGGGTCAAGGTTCACAGGTATCGTAAAATTAAGACTCGGTGTAATATCAAATTTTCCAACGCGGCGGTAAGTCACAGGTATATTGAGGTCGTAACTGATGATACGCAACACTTTACCATTAGACAAATCACTCCCATTGGTTAATTTATTTTTCGTGGATAACATGGCAGTGATGGCAGGATTAATCATAATTTTATCTTTGCCATTTATAACTTGCTTAAATTCAAAGTATTTGGAAGCACTTAAACCAACTTGAGTCACATTTTCGGATTTGCCAATCATGTAATACGCTTGTGGCGATAAGCCAAACCAACCTAAATCAATCGTCCAAAACGAAGATAAAAAATGGTCAAATGTGTATTTTAATTCGGATTGACTGCGCCCAAAATAAAACCATTTTGAATAAGAAAAAGATGCACTCAAACGGTCATCTAAACGCGTCGCATAGCCAACAACAGCATCTGCTTTACCCCATTTTTGAGGGATGCCGCTAAAATAATAGCTTAATCCAGAAACCCAAAAACCAGATTTATGCCGATAGGTGATTCCTGGAGATAAACCAAATTGTTTGATACCGTAATCGCGTCCCGAATAAACAACTTGATTTAGATAATCGGTTGAGACGAATAATTGAGAGGATTGACTAATTTTGAAATCCAACGAATCTAATCTAAATTTAGCAATTTGTTGGTCTGCATTTTGTTGATTTTGTTGATTTTGACTGACTTGTGCATCAACGTTTTGGACAATAGAATGCAATATCATCGCAAAACAGAAGTTCCGATAATTCATAAAATAGGTCTTTGATTGTAAGAAAAAGGTTCTACCAAATTGTTTAAAATGTGGAGAACAAACGTTAAAACAAATTATTATATAGTCGTGGAAAGCCGTTCCGAATGGGCGTTTTCACATAGTTGTTATAAAAATGGATTTGGTGACAACAATGATAGCTATCTAAATCGGGGGCAAAGGTAGTCAGTTTATAGCAATGTTATTTATACGGGTTTTGGTATTTTTAAAAATTTTATTTGGCATATAATTTTTTTTTTATTGTAAGTATGCACTAAACAAGTTAGAAATATCGTGCCAAAAGTATTTTGAATGAAGAAAGGGTGTATTTTTTGCCAATTTTGCAAAAAAATACACCCTTTTTGAGGTAAAAAATGCATCCATTATCCAATAATAGAATTATCGCGGGCATATTTATCCGCAAGCATCAACGCGCCACCTGCTAAACCAAGATCTTTTACAAAGCCAATCATCCACATTGGATTCGTGCCTTGTTGTGGCAAATGCACCGCACACGCAAATATTATAAGCATAATTGCCAATAAAACACCTGCCAATTTGTCATATTTGCCAATCATGTTGGCAACGACGAAGGCTAACATGCCAATGCCTGTCACATAAACCCAAAGCACACCGCCTGGTAGGAAGGATGGCACCATGCCTTTCATGTCATTCGCGCCCGTGAGGTGTCCCACGCCGAAGAAGAAAAACGGAATTAAAAATAGGAACTTGCCTAAGGAAGTTATTTGATTCATTGTCGAAAGAAGTTTGGTTGTGGAAAAATTGGTTTAACGCAGATTTATTATTGGTTGGTTTGAACAACATTTGTCGCAACAACAAATCTCGTCGCAAGATAAGACGGTTTTTTAGAATCACAAACTTTTATTGGATTTTTTTTATTTTTTTTGCAATTTTATTGTGGTATATCTGATTTTTCAAATGTAATATTTTAATAATGTGCTATTTGACAGAATTGACTTGTCATTCCGTAAGGTTCCTACGGAATGACAACGGAATGTTTTTTTAATTGTTTTTATACGGCACGCGCCCCACGATACTCCGCCCCAAAGTCATCTCATCTGCGTATTCCAATTCGCCACCAAACGAAATGCCGCGTGATAAAGTGCTGATTTTAATCTTTTTATTCATTAATTGTTTTGAAATATAATAAATCGTTGTATCGCCTTCAATCGTCGGCGCGATTGCCATAATCAATTCTTTTACGCCACTTGCGGTTTCCGCGCCATCGGCTTTGACGGTCGGCAAAACGCGTTTCAACAAAGTGCTAATATTCAAATCAGATGGGCTAATGCCTTCAATCGGCGAAATCACCCCGCCCAAAACGTGATAAAGTCCGCGATATTGATTGGTTTCCTCAATCGCCATCACGTCGCGGATGGTTTCAACCACCATAATTAAACTTTTATCGCGTTTTGCGTCGGCGCAAATGCTGCAAATGTCTGTATCCGACAAATGATGACAATCTTTACAATGTTTAATTTGTTGCCGCATCTTTACCAGCGCGTCGGCAAAACTTTCTGTTGTATTTTTGTCTTGTTTGATGAGGTGCAGCACGAGCCGCAAAGCGGTTTTGCGTCCGATGCCGGGCAAGGTGGCAAATGCGGTGACGGCTTGCTCAATTAATTTGGAGGAAAAATTCATTTAAAGAATGATGAATGATGAATGATGAATGATAAATCTTACAATGAATTGATTATCAATTGATTGTAAGATTTATAAACATGGTTATTTCTATTACTTAGAATTTTTATGGTGTAAAAATAAAGCTTTTCTATGAATTTTTTTCGTTTATTTGTCTTTTTTTAGTGCTTTAAACTTTAAACAATTAGAGAAAAAGACCTTTCAAAGAGGCAAATTTTAAAAAATGATTTTTTTTGCAAAAAAAATCATTTTTTAAAATTTGCCTCTCTGCTCCTCTCACGGCGCGAATTTTCTCTAATTGTTTAGCTGTTTAAAGGAATAAGTTCCCTGTGTTTGAAATTATAAATCATTGATAATCAAATGAATATCGTCATTATTGGCAACGGCATTAGCGGCATCACCGCCGCACGACATATCCGAAAATTAAGTAATCATTCTATTACGGTGATTTCCGACGAAACGGATTATTTTTTTTCGCGCACCGCACTGATGTATGTGTACATGGGGCATCAACGATTGGTGGATACGCAACCGTATGAAAATTGGTTTTGGCAAAAAAATCGAATTGACCTCCGCAAAGGGCGGGTCAATTCGATTGATTATGAACGCAAAATATTGATTTTCAAAGATAAACAAATTTTAAATTATGATAAACTAATTATTGCGACAGGTTCAAAACCGAATAAATGGGGGTGGGCGGGACAAGATTTAGATGGCGTTCACGGGCTGTATCATCTGCAAGATTTGGAAGCAATGGAGCATCATACGCGAAATGGTTTAAAACAAATTGTTATTGTTGGGGGCGGTTTGATTGGGATTGAGATGGCAGAAATGTTTCATTCGAGGGGACTGCATGTCACTTTTTTGGTTAGAGAAAAAAGTTTTTTGGGAAATGTTTTGCCCGCAGAAGAATCAAATATGATTAATCAGCATGTTTTAAAACACGGAATTGACTTGCGTTTAAACACGGAATTGAAAGCGATTTTAGATGATGGAACGGGCAAATGTCGCGCTGTTATCACGAGTCAAGGCGAGGAAATTCCTTGTCAATTTGTTGGTTTAACCGCAGGTGTGCGCCCAAATATTGATTTTTTAAAACATAACTCATTGATAATCAATCAAGGTATTGTGGTGAATGATTTTTTAGAAACCAATATTGCGGATGTTTATGCGATTGGAGATTGCGCCGAAATCGCAAATCCACAAGTGGGGCGACGACCGATTGAAGCCGTTTGGTACACGGGACGAATGATGGGTGAAACCGTTGCGTATAACGTATGTGGTAAAAAAGTTGCCTATCGTCCTGGCATTTGGTTTAATTCGGCGAAGTTTTTTGACATCGAATATCAAGTTTATGGTGATATTGTCTCTGTTTTGCCGCCGCATCAAGAAACCCTTTTTTGGGCACATTCCGATGGCGAAAAATCCATTCGATTGGTTTTTGATAAAAATTTAAAACAAATTATTGGCTTTAATTTGATGGGTATTCGGTATCGCCAAGAAGTTTGTCAGCAGTGGATTCAACAGCATACACACATCGAAAAAGTGTTACAACAATTGTCGTTAGCGAATTTTGACCCAGAATTTTTTGCCGTTTATGAACATAAATTGTTGGAAAAGTACACGGAGCAAACAGGGAAAAGAATTACAAATCGTTACAAGCGTG
The DNA here is from genome assembly GCA_041192405.1 of Bacteroidota bacterium. Classification (GTDB taxonomy): domain Bacteria; phylum Bacteroidota; class Bacteroidia; order Chitinophagales; family Saprospiraceae; genus JAAFJT01. The sequence continues at coordinate 20,681 of JBEEMZ010000049.1, forward strand.
GTTTGAATGCTGTTTTACAATTTTTGAAATCGGTTTGAATTAGGATGCTTATAATTTTAAGAATTGGAAGGATGTTTTTTGTTGAAAAGCATCCTTTCAATCCTTGAAATCATAAGCACCCTATTTCAAAACATCTAAACCATTGATATTCAACTATTTAAAAATCTAACAACCGTTTTTTTATGATGAAATTTGTTTATAACATGTTCACCATTGTAGCGATTAGCTCACTTTGGTTCACGTTTTCAGGGAATTCCTCGGGCGCGGCACGCAGTGGTAGCTTGACACGGACAGGCGCATCTTTCGATGGCGGCAGCTGTGCTAACTGTCATGGCGGCAGTAATTACGGAGCCGTCACAACGATTGCCGTTTTTGAAACAGGTACTTCTACCGTCGTCAACAATTATGTTGGTGGGCGCACATATGATGTCCGCTTGTTGATTTCAACAACTACTTCCCCGCAAAGGTATGGTTTTCAATTAGTTGCGGCGAACCCGAGTGGTGCACAAGCGGGTAGTTGGAGCAATTACCCCGCAGGCACGACAGGCACAAATCTTAGTAATCGCACTTATGTCGAACAAACTACGCCGCAAAGTGTCAATAATTTCACCTTCCGATGGACGGCTCCTGCGACGAGTTTCGGAACGGTGACGTTCTACGCGGCGGGCAATTGCGTCAATAATAATGGTGGAATCAATGGCGATGAAGTTGCAACAGGTACTTTAGCATTACCCGCGCAAAGTTGCACGCTCGGCACCCCGACCGCGATGGTTACGAATGCGAGTTGTCCGAATAGCACGAATGGCAGTGTGAATTTGAGTGTTTCGGGTGGTAATTTGCCTTACACTTTTGCTTGGAGCAATAGCGCAACCACTCAAAATTTGACAAATGTTGCCGCAGGCACGTACAGCGTGACTGTGACTGACGCAACAAATTGTCGAACGATTGCGAGTGGTATTACCGTAAATGCTAATGTTACGCCGAATGCGACCATTACGCCACTGGGTTTATTGACGTTTTGTCAAGGCGATTCCGTTTTATTGGGCGCGTCTGGCGGCGACACTTATGCTTGGTCAAATGGTGGAAATACTGCAAGTATAAATGTCAAAACATCAGGCACTTACACCGTTACCGTCACAAGTAGCGCGGGTTGTACTGCGACCGCATCGCGCACCGTAACCGTGAACCCGAACCCTGTCGTAACCGCAACGGCAACCGCATCTGGCACAGGCAGCACAGGCACAGCAACCGCATCTGCATTAGGCGGCACTGCGCCTTACACCTACGCATGGACGGGCGCACGAACGGGCGCGTCGCTCACAGGCTTAGCACCAGGAACTTATACGGTAACGGCATCAGATGTAAATGGTTGTAAATCAACGAAAAGCGTTGTTGTCGAAAATCATACGGGGCTTGAATCGGTGAAAGATATTTTGTTATTTGAAGCGCGACCGACGCTTTCAGACGGACATTTTGCATTGTATATGGATTTGAAATCGGAACAAAATGTGCGTTTGGAAACGTTTAATATGATGGGACAAATGATTGATAATCAATGGATTCGCGGTAAAAATATCGTTGAATCGTTGGATTGGAGTCATTTGAGTGCGGGCAAATATAAGTTAAAAGTGCATACGGCGGAAGGCGTTGCGACTTGTTGGATTGTGATTATTAAATAATTTGAAGTAATGATGAATCAGCAATTTCCGCTTTGGAAATTTTTGAAATAGGATGCGTCTGAGTTGAAGGATAAAAAAGATATTTTCAGTTAAAATGAGTGCTATTCCACTGAAACGTGCTTTAAAATCCTTGAAATCAGACGCATCCTATTTCAAGAATTTTCCAAAGCGGAAGTTGATAATCAATGAATTCATCATTCATCATTAAAAAAATTGATTATGAAAAGAATCGCTTTTAAAATGCAATTGCATCGCGGGCAAATGGCGGAATACCAAAAACGCCATGATGAAATTTGGGCAGACCTCGTTGTACTACTGAAAAGTATCGGCATTACCGATTATTCTATTTTTTTAGATGAAGAAACACTGGCACTTTTTGCTGTTCAAAAAATAAGTGCTGATTTTGACATGAATTTTTTACCGAATCATCCAATTGTAAAAAAATGGTGGGCATACATGGCTGATATTATGGAAACAAATCCTGATAATTCGCCGGTTGCCATTGGTTTAAAAGAAGTTTTTTATTTAAAGTTATAATACTTTCTTTTTGAGCTAAAATCTTCGCGCCGGCTATCAAGCGATTTCTGAGATCCAGATCTTTTATTAATAAATCCAAATATTTTTCTACTTCTTCAT
>JBEEMZ010000050.1:0-22364 GCA_041192405.1 Bacteroidota bacterium
TTCCTCATCATAGCACGAGGACGTAACTTTTTTTTAATTGATGAACCCGAAATTTCCATGTCTATGATGTGGCAACGCGAATTATTGCCGTTATTAAGCGAATTATCGCCTAAATCGCAAATCATTGTCGCAACGCATAGTCCCGAAATCGCGGATGGCAATACTTCTTTTTTAAAAAAATTAGTTTGAAAAATATGAACTTTAAACACCGATTACAGGATATTGTGGTGCGTGCAGTCATGTTAGAAGAACCTGTTATCCTCGTAGAAGGCAAAGATGATAGGCAAATCTATCAAAAAATGGCGCAACTGATTCCTAAAAAACTTAAAGTATATTCAATTGATGCTGTAGAAGATTATCATGCAGGTTGTGAAAGCGTTATCAAGGCGATTCATCAATTGCAAGATAAATTTGCATCCGATTCCAAATTATAGTGATATTTTCAAGTTAAAAGTTGAATTAAGCCCGAAGCATTTAAGTGAAATTGTTTATCACGATATTTTAAGCTTTATTGATGAAACGGAATGTGCTGATATTCTATTGAAAATCAATGAATTAGGTTAAAATAAAATTTTACGATTATGGAAGATAAACCACCTATTTTCAGCACTTGGGAACGCATGTATGTGTTTGTGCTGTGTTTTCACGCCATTTTATTAACGGCTTTTTACGTCATCACCAAAATTTTATCTTGATGCACTACATTGACTGGACAATTTTAATTGGTTCACTCGTTTTCATCACGGCTTACGGCTTATGGAAAACGCGGGGCAAACAAGATATGCACACGTACCTCGTCGGTCACAAAGATTTGAAATGGTGGACGATTGGGCTATCTATCATGGCAACGCAAGCGAGTGCGATTACATTTCTCTCCACAACGGGGCAAGGTTATGAATCAGGCATGGGTTTTGCCCAATTTTATATCGGATTACCGATTGCAATGGTGATTTTGAGTACGTTTTTCCTGCCGATTTACTACCGACTCAACGTCATGACCGCCTATCAATACCTCGAACAACGGTTTGATTTGCGACTCCGAAGTTTTACCGCTTTTTTATTCCTCGTGCAACGCGGCATGGGTGCGGGATTGACCATTTCGGCTCCTGCAATCGTCCTTTCGACGCTTTTAGGTTGGGATTGGGTGGCAACGAACCTCTTTTTAGGCACTTTTGTCATCGTTTACACGGTTTTTGGCGGTTCAGATGCCGTCAGCGTTACGCAACAGCAACAAATGATTATCATTATGGGCGGTTTATTATTCGCATTTGCGCTGATGATTGCGCGATTGCCGCCCGATGTTTCATTTCTTGATGCAGCGCATGTTGCAGGTAAATTAAATAAAACAAATATATTAGATTTCAGTTTTGATTGGAAAAATAAATATACGTTTTGGTCAGGAATATTGGGCGGGACGTTCCTATTTTTGAGCTATTTTGGCACCGATCAATCCCAAGTACAACGTTATTTGTCGGGTAAAACCATTGTTGAGAGTCGTTTAGGGTTATTATTCAATGGTTTACTAAAAGTACCCATGCAATTTTTAGTGTTGATGGTGGGCGTGATGATGTTCATTTTTTATCAATTCAATCGCGCACCGATTCATTTTAATGAAAAAAATGTAGCTAAAATTGCGCAAACCGACCATTTCAAACAATTAGATAACCAATATCAACAAGTTTTTGAGGCTAAAAAAGTAGCTGTTTATCAAATGATAGATGGTTTTCATCAAAAAAATGATGATATAATTAAAAATTCACAATTAAAAGTTCTTGATTATCAGCAACAAGAACAAAAAATTCGTACCGAAGTCAAAAACAGCATCAAAGCCGCAGACAAAGGCGCGGAAACCAATGACCGTGATTACACATTCATAACTTTCGTTATGCAAAATTTGCCTGTTGGCGTGATTGGGATTTTATTGGCAGTGATATTCGCAGCCGCGATGTCTTCCACTGCCGCCGAATTGAACGCGCTCGCCACGACTACTATTGTAGATTTTTATCAACGCCAAATCGCGCCGAATCGAACGGATGCACACTATATGATTGCTTCTCAATGGTTTACGATTGGTTGGGGGATTTTAATTATGGGATTTGCGATGGGATTCGCGCTGTTTCAGAACTTGATTGAAGCGGTCAATACGATTGGTTCGCTGTTTTATGGGACGATTTTGGGGATATTTGCAGTTGGATTTTTCTTGAAAAACATTGGAGCGCGAGCGACTTTTTGGGCAGCAGTGATTTGTGAGAGCGTGATTCTATTGGTTTATCTGAAATATGGATTGGGCAATAAAGATTTTCCATTTTTATGGTTGAATCCTGCGGGCGCGTTTTTGACCGTCGGATTGAGTTTTGTTATGCAACAACTATTTAAAAAAAGGATAGAATTAGGTTAATAGAAGTACGGATTTCACGAATTTTCACGGATGAATACGGATTTTTTAAGTCTAAGATCCGTATCAATCCGCGAAAATCCGTGAAATCCGTACATCTATCAACCCGATTTCAACTATTGTTCAATCTATGAATTGTAGCTTCAAAAACTATTGAATCACCAATTTTCCTTGTTTTCGCTGCCCCGATTCAGCCTCCAATTCATAAATATAAACACCTGCTGCAAGTGTATTTCGTTGAATATCAATACTTTCGCCACCTAAAAAAGATTGTGGAGCTTGCATTTCGCGCCCATTCAAATCAAACAACCGCAACCGACAACGACCCGAAACAACTGCATGCCAAGTCAAAGTGGTTTTATCCAACATCGGATTTGGCGCGACAGTCACTTCTTGCGCAATCATCGGCAAATCGAAGGTTGCAGTCGGAAGTCCCGTTGTATCAGTCAAATACATAACAATTAAAACCATCATTTCATCATTAGAAGTGGGCCCGAACGCAACGGCTGTATTGCCATAATTCCGCCAAGACGCTTGATGAATAAATCCTGGATTTAACGTAATCGGCAAAAAAGGTTGATAATAGCGCATCGGAATATGCCGATAATCAAAATTTGGCGCGGCGCAACCTGGCACTCCGCCCGAACATGCCGCATCATATAATAATTCACCTTTCGTCCCATTCGCCAACCGTTTGAAAACTTTATAACCTGTCCCATATTTATGCGTGTGACCCATCACGCCCCAAGTATAAATTTGCCCCGCCCCTAAAACCAAAGAAGATTCTGCTGTAACCGTTTGATTATTAGCAGGAATATTAATATTTTGATTGGCGAGCAGCAAGGAACGCATCTCTTGCCGCGCCGTTCCGACAGGTTGCGTATAGACGTTCACATACGCTTCTGCCTTATAAACCCGTGTCGCATCGTAATTAATGTAATGTGAATTAAGGTCTAAAATGCGCCCTGCTTCCCATTTGAAAGCGGTTTTGGTAGGCAATTTCAAATCGGTAGCCTCTTGAACGGCGGCACAAACGCCAATATTACTATGATTTGGGTCGAAACGCAAGCCCGCAGGAATAGAGGCGCCTGCATTATTCGTAAAATTATAGATGATAAAATGGTGTGAAAAAGTTGAAAACAAAAAGTTTAGACGATTCACTTCTTGCATCTGCGTCAAATTCAACAATTCGTGTTTTTGGTAATACTCCAATTCCGAACCTGCCCGACCTTGTGGCGCGAGAAAAAAGGGACCCATTTTGATTTGAAAACCTTCGCTCGCAGCAGGTGGCGCGGGCGCACCTTGCGGAAACGCTTCCAAAGCACGTCCTGTGGTGTCGTAATAAGCCCGAACCAACCCTTCTGGAATGGTCGTATTTTGATTTGCGCCATATAAAACCCATTGACGGATAAACTCTTTCTCCGTATTTGTCAACGCGGTACCCGAACGCGGCATACTCGCGCCTTCATTCGCGCCTAATGCGAGCGTTGGCTCAAAACCATTATTTATTTTGTGGAATAAAAAACTCAAATCCGCCCGCCCAGGATAAATTAATTTGTAATTTTTAGCTGCTGCTGCCGCATTTGAAGGCACTTTATTCACCAAATTGTTGAAAACAGCTACTTTTTTATCAGCGATTGTCGCGCCCGCGCCTTCCAAATCCAAATTGCCCGAATGCGTTGCGTTACTATGACAAGAGACACATTTTGTTTGAAAAGTTGTGTAAATGGCATCGTAAACCTGTCCATTTGCATTTAAAAAATGGATTAACAAGCATGTAAATATTAAAAATGGTTTCATATAAAATAAAATTTAATGATGAATGACGAATGATGAAACTAATTGATTATCAATTAATTATGTTTTTTTGAAATGATTTTTAGTGAAGTTAAATTACATAAAAGGATTTGGAATGATGGTTTTGTGACAACACATAAATTCTTACGGCTTTCATTACCTCATCAGCTTCAATCATCATAGAACGATTGAAGCCTAAATATAGTTGTTAGTAGGCTTGGTTTTGGAATTTGAAAAAATATAAAAAAAATATAAAAAAAAATCAACTTGTCATTGACATTGAAGTTCATAATTATCATTAATATATAAAACAGTTTCTTATTCCATAACTTAATAAGTACTTGTATGAAAAAAATATACCCTATCGCAATATATACTTTGCTGATTATCAATACGCAACGCTTCAATAATAATTTGAATGCTATTCAGAAAAATGATTGCAAAAAAAATGATACGCATTGGACAAAAGTTCAAGAAGATGCAAAAGGAAAGGCTGGGGTCAGCTGAATCATAAAACCTATTATTTTATTCAAAAAGATGTGAAAAGAAATGGTCAGCTGAAACATAAAACCTATTATTTGGATGTATTAAAATTTTTCAATATTGGATTTCAATGTAGCCTCATACCGACGCGTAGTGTGAGGCTTTTTTTGCAAACACATAGGGCGATAGTAAACATAGAATGCAATTATAAAAAATTGATTTTCAATATTTTAATTAACCCACAACCTAAATACAATCTATGTTTCCTATCTCCCTATGTGTTCAAAAAAAATCATTTCGTGCTCACTTCAAAGGCTTTCATCGCGCCACCATTCACGCCCACTAAAATAATTTTCCTACCCCCAATCTTCAAACTGCCCATTAACCGACTGTTTTCCGACACTGAAAACCCACTTTCGCACCCCAAAATCGATTGAAAAACGCCCGCACCGCGCCCTTCCAACAATAATCCAATGCTCGCATCATAACGCGCCGTCTCCACTTCGGCTTCATATTTGTTGCCCACAAGTAAGACATCCATTTTGCCATCGCCATTAAAATCGCTTATCGAAAAGTCGTTAATGACCGAAAATTGAGCTTCCGTCGGCAACAATTTGTATTGAAATTGCCCATTTCCCAAATTTTCAAGGTAAATACTGCCCATTTCATCAATTTCGTAATGCAAAGCCGATTTTAATTTTTCGGGCGTATAAATTTCATTCAACGTCGCTTTGGCAAATTCATCATACGTTTTAAACTTTTCTGCGACAAATGGCATCTGTTGTGACGAACATTCCCGCCCGCGAACGGGCAACATCGTGCCATTCACCTCCTTACTCAAAACCACATCATTCACGCCATTGGAATCAAAATCACAGCTATATACATGAAATTTTTTCGCATTGGATGATTTAAACTTATTATTCAAACCCAAATTTCCAACCAAATAATCTTCATCGCCATCCCCATCAAAATCGAATGCTTGAATCGAATGCCACATACCACGCGTTTTTTCCAAAGATTTAGAATTATATTTGGTTAATTTACCTTTAACATTCTCAAAAATGGTAATATTCATCCATTCGCCAACAATCATTAAATCTTTATCACCATCTTTATCGAAATCCGTCCAAATCGCAGAACGGACAATCCCAACGCGCTCCAAATCTAATGGCGTAATATCTATAAATTTCCCTTTTTTATTTTGCAATAAATAACTTCTGGCGGGATAAGGATATTTTTGTTGCTCCATCATCCCGCCGATAAACAAATCTTCATCGCCGTCCCCATCAAAATCGCATGCCGCAACCGCACCTGTTGACACCAACATTTGCGGCAACGCATCAGGGGTTGGAATGAACTGACCATCTTTATACATATATAACTCATCTTGCAACATCGCCGAATTCGCAGGATATTGATTGCTACCGTGCGCAACATATAAATCCAATTTTCCATCGCCGTCCGCATCAAAAAAAAGTGCTTTTGTCGTCTCGCTAAACGAATCATTGTTTAAAAACTGCCATTGAAACCTGCCATTTGCGCGTTGAATGAAGATTTGACTCGCTTGATTCGCGCCACCGCCGATGAAATAATCGTCTAAACCATCTTTATTCACATCTGCAACCGCCATTGCGGGCCCAATTTGAGATAATTTGTTGGGCAACAAAACTTCTTTTTGAAAATCATTATAATCGGTTTCTTGATGGCTAAATGCGCCAGTTCCCAAATTATAAGGTTTGAAAATGAAATTTTTCGATACAATTGCTTGTTTTTCAGTCGAAGCATCCCTATATTTCAACGTCAAAACTTGATTGGAAGCAATATTTTTTTGTTTTAAAACCTTGCCGTCGGGCCATCTCAATTCCAAACTATCTATTTTTTCAACCTGACCCAAACCAAAATGTAAAATGGGTTCAGATGATGATAAATAACCTCGTGTCGGACTTAATTCAACCAGTTGTTTTTCATCTCCATTATAAAAAATGGTTGCCCTCGCTCCGTAACCAAATTTATTTTGGGCAGAACCTTCCAATTTCAAGCGCAAAAACCGTTGTTGACAATTATTTTTAAACAAAAAGGGAGTCGTATCCACATTATTCACAATCAAATCCAAATCGCCATCATTATCCAAATCCGCATAAGCCATCCCATTCGAAAAACTTTCTAAGCCAAAACCCCAATCTGCATTATTTTTGAAATGATAATTGCCTTCATTTTTGAAAGCGTAATTTTTTATTTTTTGGGATGGAAAATTATTAATAATTTCACTCATTCGTATCGTATTGGTTTCCAATGATTTTTTCATTTTATTGAGTCCATCCACAAAACGAATATCGCGTTTAATCCCGTTTGTAACGAAAATATCTTTTTTAGAATCGTTGTCAATATCCACAAATAACGCGCTCCAACTCCAATCCGTATTCGCAACGCCCGCTAATTGCGCGATTTCGGAAAACGTTTCATTGCCATTATTCACTTGCAACGCGTTAAACATATATTGATAATTATTTCCAGCATCCAAAATGTTTTGAAAACGCCCTGTATTCATCGAAGCCATATTCGATTTATTTCGATAGTGATCGGACGCGCTCATATCCACTGTGTAAATGTCCAAAAAACCGTCATTATTGAAATCGGCGATGTCCGCACCCATCGAATACAGCGATTGATGCTTGAAATAAGCCTTATCTTTGTTGATAAATTTGCCATTTTTTTGGTTGATATAACAAAAATCAGATATAAAATAATCGTTTGAAACATAAATATCTTGCCAACCATCATTATTCAAATCCGAAATCACCACATTCAACCCATAAGAACAATTCTCTATACCTGCCGCAATCGTCACATCTGTAAATGTATTATTGCCATTATTTCGATACAATTTGTCGGAATAACCTGTGCAACCTTGCGGATTTAGGCGTTCTTGCAACTTTTCAAGGTTGTTGCTTGGCGGCTGATTGACCACATATACATCCAAATCACCATCATTATCCATGTCAAAAAAGCTCGCCTGCACCGAAAAACCAACATCGGCAAGTCCATACGCTTCCGCAGATTCCGTAAAAGTTAAGTCTTTGTTGTTGATAAACAATAAGTTACGTCGTTTTGAAGAGTCATTTGTGGGTTCGAAACGACATACATAAATGTCTAACCAACCATCACCATTCACATCCGCCATCGTGACCCCAGATGACCAACCATGTGGGGGATTTTTCAATAAATTGTTTGTAATATTTTTAAATTTGAAGTTGCCTTCATTTAAATACAAGGCATTCGCCACTTGATTGCCCGTGAAAAATAAATCCGTTAAGCCGTCATTATTGAGGTCGCCCGCCGCGACTCCGCCGCCGTTATACACATAATCCCAAATGACGTGATTATATTGAGCCGTTTCACGGATTGTGTTTTGAAAAGTAATGCCCGAATGTTCACTTTTGACGAGTTGTAATAAGGGCGTTTGTTGTGCGTAAGCGGTGGTGCAAAGCCATAATGCCGCACATAAAACATTGATTTTCATAGATTTGCCAAGTAATTAAATGGTGAATTAAACACAAATTTGACTAATTTTTACGTATCGTGATACCAATTCGTGAAAATGCGTCAAATTCGTGGCTTAATTTAAATTAAAATGAAACAAAATTACAATAATTCTCTAATTTGCATGCTGTTGTTGCTTTTTTGCCCTTTTTTTTGCTTGGCGCAACAGCCGTTTTCCAAAAACGAGTTGGGCAATGAAAAAAGTGAATATTTGCGTCAACACGCTCATAATCCTGTTTATTGGAACGCATGGAAATCAACTGTTTTGCAAAAAGCATTGATTAACAATCAATTAATGATTATAAGTATTGGTTATTCGTCTTGTCATTGGTGTCATGTGATGGAGCGCGAAACGTTTTCAGATACAACGGTTGGCAATTTTATGAATCAAAATTTTGTGAATATCAAGGTGGACAGGGAAGAACGCCCCGATATTGATGAAACGTATTTAAAAACGTGTCAATTGTTAAATGCTTCTGGTTGCGGTTGGCCACTCAATGTGATTGCGTTGTCGGATGGCAGTCCTGTTTGGATTGGAACATATCTTCCTAAACAAAAATGGTTAGAAACCATACAATATTTTGTCAAAGCGCATCAACAAAATCCACAAAAACTTCAAAATTATGCGCAGCAACTCCAAAAAGGAGTGAAAAATGCTTATACGCTGCCCACTCAAAGCGGTAAAAAAGAAGTTGATATTGTAGAAATGATTCAATTGAACAAGCATTTAGATTTGAAACAAGGTGGTTTAATCGCTCAAAGCAAGTTTCCAACACCCGAATTATTCAACTTTTTGTTAGAAATGTCGGTTTTAGAACGCGATTCGATTGCTCGTAAATCGGTGGATTTGACTTTGCGCAATATTGCCAATCGGAGTTTATACGACGCATTAGGTGGCGGGTTTGGACGATATGCGACAGATTCGATGTGGTTCGTCCCTCATTTTGAAAAGATGTTGTATGATAATGCTCAATTAATTAGTTTATATAGTCATGCGTATCAGTTAACACAAAATACTGATTATCAAAATGTTATAAATCAAACAATTGAATTTGCGCGTCGAGATTGGTTGGATGCAAATGGTGGATTTTACGCTTCGTCTGATGCAGATGCGGATTCTAAAGAAGGCAATTATTATACTTGGACAAAAGCAGAAATTGATAATGCATTGGGTTCAAAATCAAACATTTATTGCGCTTATTACAATATAACAACAGCAGGCAATTTTGAACATCAAAATAATATTTTAATAAAATCAGATAATGCAGCTAATAATTATTTGAAAACAATTCAAGATTGTAATAAAATTTTGTTTAAAATTCGGAATCAACGAGTTGCGCCACATGTGGATAAGAAAATTTTGACAGGTTGGAATGCTTTGATGATTACTGCGCTGACGAATGCTTATAACGCTTTGGGCAAGGCGGATTATAAACAAATGGTTTTAAAAAATGCTGATTTTTTAGCCAAAGAACGCATGAATTCAGATGGACAATTGAAAAGAACTTCACATATCAATGGCTTTTTGGATGATTACGCGTACACGATACAAGCCTTTTTGGACGTTTATGCCATGACTTTTGATGAAAAATGGTTGCATTTGTCGGCAAAATTGGCAGATTATGCATTAGCGCATTTCCAAGATTCAAAAAGTAATTTATTTGTATTGTCGAATAGCGATTCCACTTTATTTTTTCGAGATGTGCCTGTGACAGACGGCGCGTTGCCGAGCGCGAATGCGGCGATTGCGTTAGCGTTGCAACAGTTAGGAACGCTGTTAGATAAACCGATTTATTTGGAAAAAGCAACTAAAATGTTTGAAAATACACGCAATTTGGTGCAAGATTCTTACCGAACGCCTTTTTATTATCATTGGTGCAAAGGTCATTATCGGCACGCGAAACCACCTTTTGAAGTGGCGATTGTGGGCGAAAATGCGCATTTAATTAGGCAACAATTAGTTAAATATTATTTACCAAATGTATATATTGTGGGTGCAACGCAAACTTCGACGCTTGAATTATTAAACAATAAGTTTAAAAAAGGAGAAACTTGGATTTATGTTTGTCAAAATAAAGCGTGTAAACAACCTGTTCAAACGGTTCAAGAAGCATTGAAATTAATTGGTTTATAGGACAAAAAGAGATTCAAAAAAAATGGAAAATTTTGAGTTCCCTTTTAAAGTGCGGCGCACTAAGAAATGATTCAAAAAAAAATATAAATTTTGGATGACATTTTCAAAGGTGATGACATATATAAGTGATTCAAAACGACACTAAGAAATCAAATGATTCAAAAAAAATCATGATGCGGGCTTCACAACTATAACAGTTGCAGCCTTCTCTATGCCTAAAAAGTAAATTTTTAAAGGAGCAACCCGAAAATCCTCACAAAGAATAGGGCGTGGCAGCCGAAAAACGAATCGAGTAGGCAAACAAATTTTTTTTTAAAATTAAACTAAATGAAAAAAGTTATTTTAAGCGCATTAATCGCCTCATTCATGGCTATCGCAGGCACAGCATCTGCACAAGACCATGCAAAAATCAGTGTAGGTGCAACCAAAATCAACAAAACGGAAGCGTTGAAATTTGCAAAACAACTGAACGACCCTGCGTTGATTAAACAAATTGAGGCTGCACCCGAAGGGACAACTTTTGATAAAACAACTGAAAAAGCAGTAAGTGCAGGTGCAGGCGCAGTCAATGCCGCGAGATGTTACAAAATTTGTATTAGAGTTTTTGGACGTAAGATTTGTAACACAATTTGCATTTAAACCTTTTTTATACTAAAAGGTCGGCAATGTTTTAGCACGTTGCCGACCTTTTTGCATTCTAATAGATTGATTATCAATATTTTATAATTCAACTATTTTGGTGTACCCGAAGCCGTTGCGCCCGCAGGTTTAGCAATATCCGCCACCGCTTGCAAAAGTGCTTTCATCCATTTATCCAAATCAAAACCTTGTGGGTCATCATGTTTATTGCGAATGCCATGATCCACACACGAGTGAAAACCAGGAATCAACCAACTGCCCTTGCGCATGCTCGCCGCAATGTACAACAACGCCAGTCGCCGATATTGCGCATCCGTAAAACCAGGCGTAGGCGAAGCAATATCATTGCCTTTCCAATAGCGTTTATCGCGGTGGCGCGGCTGAATCAACTCAATATGTATAAACATGCCTTTTGCTTGGGATTCGCCCAGTGACCTCAATTCATATTTTGTCGCCATCACGCCCTGACTAAAATCCGTCACCGTAATAGATTCGCCCACACGGTTCACAAAAGCATGCGTAGATTTATTATTTCGCCATTGACGGAAGTTATTAAATTGCCAAGACGCAGAATTAATTTCACTCGGCAAACTTTTATTGCCATAAGTTGGGAAACTCGTATCGTGAATTACGAAATATTTAGCGGCAACACCTTCCGACGTGCTACTCACAGACATCTCTAAACTGCCACCCAAATCCGCTTCTTGAACATTCACACTTGCCAAATAAGTGCGCATTTGGTCGCGGGTCATCGTGACAGGATTGCCAACCATGCCTTCAAAAGTGGGGTCAAGCCCAACCGTTTCGCCGAGCGCGCCTAACGGATACACTTTGCGTAACAATTTTCGCGCCTCGTCCAAAGGAGCCGCATTCAAATCTGGCACAGGAGCCGCTGCAAAACTGTTTGGAACAGGTTTAGGTGCGACAAAAACTTTTACTCCAGCTCCAGCTAACAAGAGACTGACAAATAACCATAAACTTTTCATCTTCATACGAAATTTGGCGTTTCAAAGTCCCAAATCCCCTCTTTGTTTTGCAACAAAAAAATATTGATGACTATTTTCCCGCGATTAAAACAATATTTGTTAAAAAAGGTCTTTCCAGCAAGCAAAAAGGGGACTCTTCCTTAGTGGTTTAATGGTTGCAAAATTATGCTTATTTTGTTTGATTTAGACGAAATCAAGTATAATAAGGAACCCACTTTGAAATATTTTTTTAACGTGTATATAATTTTTTAAAATTCAATATTTAGGTCTGATGGTACATCAGGCTGAAAACCAATTACTTATGAAGTAAAAATCGATTTTATGTAAAGGAGAAGCCTTTATCGAGTTCGGAATCATTTTGTTTGTTTGAGCTTGTTCCATCGTGGATTCAAAGATAACACCAAAAAATGAAATGTGTTTTAATAAGATGTTAATGGTTAAAAATAAAATGATGAATGATGAATTTGCAAATTCATCATTCATCATTCCTTTCTAAGATTTTAAAAGTATATCGAAATTCATTTTTATCATCAGGTTCGTGCGTTTCTTGAAAAGTCGTTTTCCACTCCTTTTCAATGATTTTTGGAAAAAACACCTCCCCTTCTGGTTCAATATCCACTTCTGTAAGGTAAATTTTATCCCAAAACGATTTTGTTTGACGATAAATCTCGCCGCCGCCGATGATAAAAACCTCTTTTTCACCTTGCAAACGCGCCTTATGCAACGCTTCTTGAATGGAATGAACCGTTAAAACACCCGTTCCAACGAAAAATGGATTGCGCGTAATCACAACATTTGTGCGTTTCGGCAACGGGCGACCAATGGATTCAAAACATTTTCGACCCATGATAATCCAATGATTCAATGTTTTTTGTTTAAAATATTTTAAATCGGCGGGCAAATACCAAGGGATTTGCTGTTCATGACCGATAACGCCATTTTTTGCGACGGCAACTATTGTTGAAATAATCATAAAAAACGTTTATTTAGATTGCACAATCACAACACCTTTTTGAACGACCCAATTCATCTGATTCATTTTTTGAAAAATAATCGGTTTTATCACATCCGTAATGACAAGGTTTTTAATCGAATCGCCCACAATACTCGCTTCACAATCGGTTCGAGTTTCGTTGTATTTTTCGCCGATAGGATTGTGCCAAGCAAGATTTGCTTCATCAGCGAGTGTATTTTTAATTCGGTCAATATGGCGCGTAAATGCTTGTAAATCACTGCGTTGTGCACATTTTTTTTCCATATCGAACAATTGATTCATGGTTTTTAGAAGGTAAGCTGGAACTTCCATAAAAATTTTTTAATATTAGGTTTAAATTTGTGAACATATAGATAGGATTCAAAAAAATCAATGTTTCCTATGTACCTACATGTTTGCAATTAAACAAATAGTTTATAAGCGACGAATTGCATCAAAAAACCGACTGCAAATCCTGCCAAAATTTCACGTAACGTATGCGCATGTAGCACGAGTCGAGACGTGCCTACCAAGCCCGCGCAAAGAATGCCACTCAACAATAATAAAGTCATACTCACATTGCAAACGCCGACAAATGGAACATTCATCGAAAAAGTATTGTAACTAAAAACGCGCATCGTAATGTAAATCATCCCAATCAACCCACCCATGCCTGCCGCATGAAGGCTAATTTTAAAAAAAATGTTTACAACAAACATAATAAACAAAGAAAGTGTTGCACCAAGCACACACATTCCAAAAGCACGCGGCACAATATTATTATCTTTGACGCTCAAAAAAATCCACAAATAAAAAATACCCGTCGCAATAAACGGTCCAATACGGTCTTGCCGATTCGCCATACTCCAAGTTTCGACCATCCTCAATTTTTTCATCAAGAAAACCGCCGTAACAGGCAAGAAAAAACTCGATGCAAAAACGGCAAATATTAATAATTTGCTATCTGTCCAGCGATTCACACCAAAAAGATAGGGGTTCACCGCAAGCAAAATCATTAACATATAAGTTATAATGAGCAAGGGATGAAATATCAGCGAAACCGCTTGTGCCATTCGGCGCATTAAATGATCTACATCTATAATCATGTTTGTCGTGACGCTTGACAATAAAATTCGGCTTTTTCGTTTTACAGGCACAAGTTACGCTCTTTTTTGTAATCTGAAAATTTATTTTTTTAAGGTAGGCGCGAAACAAGTGTCATTCCTTAAAATTATTATATGGTTTAAAATTAAATTTCAAATTTTTTACAAAATAAAAATTAAATTTTTGCACCTTTGCAATTGTTTTGTAACGCATCAGCATTTCAATGGAATATGAAAAAACAATTTTTGTATATCAGCTTTTTTTTAGGCATGATTGTCGTGCCATCGAGCGTTTCGGCGCAAGGTTTGAAAGAAAGTGCTTGGCGACTTTTGGCGAAACTCACGTACACCCGCAAAGAAGACCCTGTTTTGGGTTTCAAAGTGGATGTGCCTGTGTACGGCAAGGAAGTTAAGGCGGTGGAAGGCAAAGAAATTACGATTCGGGGTTATATCATTCCGACAGACGGTTATAAAAGCACGAGTGCTTTTATATTGTCGGCATTTCCGTACAATATGTGTTTTTTTTGCGGTGGCGCAGGTCCCGAAACGGTGATTGAAGTGGGTTGTAAAACGCCGATTCCCTATTCGGCAGACCCTGTGACGCTCAAAGGAACGTTGCAACTCAATAACGGCGATGTCAACACCTTATTATATACACTCAAAAATGCAGTAAAAGCGAATTAATTTAATGTTGAATGATAAATGATAAATGATGAATATTCGTCATTCATCATTTATCATTCATCATTTATCATTAAAATAAAATATGAATCCAGCAGATTTCAACGAATTAGTCAAAAATCGGAGGTCGGTTTTCACTAAAAGTTATAATAAGAAACCAATTGCCCGCGAAATTGTCATGCAGGTTTTAGAAAATGCGCATTGGGCTCCGACGCACAAATTAACAGAACCTTGGCGATTTAAAGTATTGAGAGGCAAGGCTTTAAAAGAATTTTCGGCGTTTTTGGCGAAAGATTATGTCAAGCACACGCCTTTGGCAAAACAATCGGATTTAGGCATGAAAAAATTTGCTGAAAATCCTTTAAATGCGCATACGATTATCCTGCTTTGTGTGCAACGCGACCCTGAAACCCGCGTTCCAGAATGGGAAGAATTGGCAGCAACAGCAGCAGCAGTTCAAAATATGTGGTTAACTTGTACTGCGTATAACATTGGTGCTTATTGGAGTACGCCTGGCACCATTAATAGAATGAGTGATTTTACGCAACTCTCCCATGGAGAAAAATGTATAGGCATTTTTTACATGGGTTATACCGATTTGCCGCAACCTGCGGGCAAACGCACGCCTGTCGAAGATAAAATTGAATGGTTGCCAGAATAATGATGAATGATGAATGATGAATTTATAAATTCATCATTCATCATTTGAAAAACTGTTTTTTTGTGTAAAATCATTGTTAAGCAAATTTTAGTATCCTTTTTTCACAAAACGATTGTACTTTTGTGTTTTGAGGTTAAAACACATTTTTTTATAGTGACGCTTGCGTTCAAAAATTCCTTTACTAAGAAGATTGAAAACAAGTTTGTAAGTAATTGAACAACATAAACGGTATGTATGAATTGACTATTTAATTGATAATCAATCCATTGTAAAATGCATCCAATATCATTTATCATTCACCATTACTTATAGCAAAACCATAATATTTCATCGTGATTACAAGTTTTTTAGACAAGATAGAGAGCTATTTTGAGCTGAAACAGCCCAAATTTGATAGTTTGGATGAGGCGATAGATACGATCATTCCAAAAGTGCAGGCGTATAGCTCCGACCTGAAGGATGAAGCGAGCTATTTAGACAAACGTTGGATGGAAATTCGGGATACGGACGATTTCCATGAGGCGGTTTTATACATTTTTCGCAAGGGTGGCGAATGCCTTGTCTCGTTTGAAGGGAACATCTCGAAGGGCACTTGGAAATATTTGCACGAATCAAACACTTGGTTGTGGTCGTCGGGCAAAGGGGAGGAACTCTATGACTTGATTTTCCTCAATTCGGCGTTTTTCATCTTGCAAAAACACGGGAATAAAGCCCGAAATCGCAAATATTTTGTCATGGTGACGGAAAGTATGGCGAGACGGTTTAATTGGCGAGATATGTTTTTATCGTTATATAATCAGTATTTGGATTCGGCTAAATTCCGATTTTGGACGGTTATTTTAGTAGCGTTTATAGTGTTTATTTTGGTATTGACGATTTCTTGGCGATGAAGTTAAAAAAAATAAAGGTTTTAAAAATAGTTGACAATTTGTAGCAAACAAATTATCTTTGCAAGGTAAAACAACTCAAACCATTTCAAAAGGCGCATTTGCTTTTTGAAATGGTTTTTGTGTTTAAAAAAACGTTTTTGGAAAGCATCCACTCATAAGGGATTCAATGTAACTTTGCATTTCAATTCAATTATAATTTTGCAACAAAAATGGCATTTGTTTTTATTTTAAACGAATGTAAAAATCAATTATCTTAGAATCAACTTGTTATACATATCAAAAAATAGGCATTTAATTCAATATGATTGAAAATGGAACAGGGGCGGCTTCGGAAGCGTTGAAGGGCAAAAAAACAAATCGAACTTCAACAACTCCTAAATTGGCAGTTCAAAAAAAAGCGTTGATGCCGCCGACTTCTAATTATAAATTAGGTATTGAAGTGGGCAATGTTTTTACAAATTTTGCACTGCAAAACGTCGCAAATGGCGCATTATATTTTGAAAAAATGGTAACAACCTATCCTGATTCCATTGACGGGATTTTGACAGGGATAAACTTTTTGCTGGAAACATATAAGGTATCGGTTAAACATGTCCGTACTATCATACATGGCACAACGTTTCTAAACCGTGTCATAACAAAAATGCCATCAGAATTAGACTTGTATGAATGTACAGATGCAACTGCAATCAATACTTTTTTTCAACCAAGTGCGAATGAATATTTTGATATTTTAGAAAAAAATTTAGAAAAAATTGGTTTTAAAGGCATTATACGTATTGAAAATTCGGCGGGGCATTTAATTACCTTAGTCGAAGCGCGAAAATGCCCTTTTCAATTATTGGAAGCTGAAGCGGCAGGCGGCGTAATGGCGAGTTCATTTATAAGTAAAATGTTGAAAATCTCCCATTTATGCACCTTTGATATAGGCGGAATCAGTGCAAAAGTAGCATTGATACAAGATGGACAAATTGAAAGGAAGCATTTTTTTAATACAATTAATGGTAATCCATTCGATTTACCTGTGCGATTGGATCGGATTCATCGAATTGAATTGGGTATAGGCGGTCATTCGATAGTGCAAACCGAAGGTAGTGATTGCTTGATGTTTAACAATTCACTGCTTAGACCTACGTGTTTTGGCGATAGGAATGATGCGCCGACGGTGACAGATGCCCATTTAGTACTTGGTTTTTTAGATGAAAATTATTTTTTAGGTGGAAAAATAGTATTACGTAAAAATTTGGCAATCAAGACTTTAGAAGATAAATTGGCAAAACCATTATGCATTTCTGTCGAAATGGCGGCTGAGATGATTCATCAAATGGTGCATACAAAAATGACAACAATTGGGCGGCACCAATTGTTAGAGCAAGGTTTAGACCCGCGTACCTTTCCGATGATAGCTTATGGGAGTACAGGAACGATTCATGCGTTTGCAGTAGCGCGTGCGCTTGGTGTGCCACAATTGATTATTCCTGTGGGTGCGGGCGTTGCGGGCGCGTTGGGATTGTTGGTTTCGCCGATGGTTGTGGAAGAAATGATGGCTTATATTCAAACAATTTCAAATTTTGATTGGCAAAAAATCAATATTTTTTTGTATCAAGCCGAAATGAAAGCGTTAGGATATTTGAAACGGGCTTCCATTTCGGTTGCCCAAAGTACAGTGCGTCGGTTTGCGACAATGCGTTATGTAAATGAGGAACCTGAAATTATGGTTGCGTTACCGAATGAAAGTCATCTAAGTGTGACCTCAATTTCAACAATTGAGCAAAATTTTGATACCGTTTATTGGTCAAAATATGGTCATTTGATGCCAGAAAGTGCACGTGAAGTGGTCGCATTACACGTTATTGTGAGTAGTTCGGTTCCAAATTTGCCGTTTAAACAGCTAACATATAGAACAAAACATCATTCATTGGCCGTAAAAGGGCATCGTTCGGTGTATTTTGAGGGCAATTGGCTGAAATGTATTGTGTATGATAGGTACGCATTGCGGGCGGGCGATGCGTTGCAAAGTCCCGCACTGATTGAAGAAGCAGAATGCACCACTTTTATTGGTGCGCCTTCGACAATTCATTTAGACCGTTTTGAAAATATTATTGTAAATTTGCAAAGTAATGATGAATGATGAATGATGAATGATGAATTTTACAATTAATTCATTCATTATTAATAAGTTACAAAATAAACCATTCATCATTTATCATTCATCATTCATCATTATTTTAAATGGAAAGTAAAAGACAAAAGCAAGTTGCTGAATTAGTGAAAAGAAATTTCAGTATTGTGTTGCAACAAGAAGGTGGTTATTTGTACGGGCATCAAGTGATGGTGACGGTGACGAATGTGCACATGTCGCCTGATTTGGCGTTGGCGAAAATTTATCTAAGCGTTTTCAATACCGAACAAAAACAAGAACCTTTGATGATGTTGGAAACGGAATTATTGCGATTGCGACAAGCATTGGGACACCGTATTCGAAAATTGGTGCGCATTATTCCAGAAATTGCGCTGTACTTGGATGATACGATTGATGAAATGTATCGCGTAGATGAGCTGATGACGCGTTTGCACAAGGATGGGCAAATGGGTAAAGAATAGTTAAAATAAATATTTTAAGCATTTATGTATGTAATCTCAAAGTTATGAATTTTATTTGCACATTGAAACTTAAAAAATTTATTTTAACTATCTTAAAATGAAAAAAAATTTTAACGATTCCATCCAGTACATCCGAGAAAATTGGCAGGAGATGATTAAACATTATCAAATTCCAAATACAAAAAAGGCTGTCTGGCAAGTTATTACATCCTTTTTGCCTTTCATCGGGCTGTGGATTTTAATGTATTACAGTTTAGCGGTGTCGTACTGGCTAACGCTCGGACTCGCTTTATTAAATGCATTTTTTTTAGTCCGTATTTTCATCATTCAACACGATTGCGGACATCAATCGTTTACAAAATCGCGCAAACTCAACGATATTATCGGTTTTGTATGCAGTGGTTTCAGCCTCATTCCCTACAAATATTGGGCAAAAGCGCATAATTTTCATCACGGACATTGTGGCAGACTTGAACCAGATATTAGAGATATTGGTGATATGCCAATGTTGACTGTTGAGGAATATCGGAATATGTCTTTTTTTTCCAAATTAGGGTATCGCATTTTTCGGATGCCCTTAATCCTATTGAGTTTAGGCTCAGTCTATTACATATTCATACATAATCGCTTTTCTTCCATTCAGCAACGCGGATTTGAATTTGCGAAACGCTCTTTGTTGTGGAGCAATTTATTTATGGCAGGTTTGTACGCGGCAGGATTTTTAATATTTGGGGTTGGGACTTTTTTGAAAGTGCATTTACCCATTATATTAATTTTTTCCGTAATGTCTTTTTTTGCATTTTACATTCAACATCAGCACGAGCAAGCGTATAAAAAATGGAAAGGTGACTGGGATTTTGTGATGGCGGCACTCAAAGGAAGCACGTATTGGAAATTGCCTAAAATATTTCAATGGTTGACGGGCAATATTGGCATTCATCATATACATCATTTGAGTTCGTTGATACCAAATTATAATTTGCAAAAATGCAAAGATGAAAATCCGATTCTGCAAGAACACGTTACAACTGTATCTTTTACGGGTAGCTTGCGTTATTTCCTAAACAAATTGTGGGATGAACGGCAAGAACGGATGATTACATTTCGGGAATATCGGCAATTATATGGTAGTACTTGGTAAGCATTTGTATTCAAAAAAGCGATCGGGGATCGGTTTTTTGAACTGTTTGTCGGCATTTTATTTTGAAAAATTGCTAAAAAGGTAATTCAAGGTAGAGTATCTCTATTTTTTATCAAATTTTACAATATTTTATTTGGTAAAAATGCTTTAATTTAATTTATAATATTTTTGAGGGTAAAAATTTTATTTGGCGCATTTTTTCAAATAGATATTTGCAAAAATGCGCCATTTCTTAAGAAAATGACGCATTTGCAATTGATAAAAGTATTAGTGTATTAAAGATTCTTTATAAAAGTATCAGTGAATCTACGATTATTTTGTTGATACAAAGATAGGCGTGTAACGCGTTTGGAAGCAAATGATTTTATTTGAATATTTCGGAATTTATATATTTTATTTCTTGAAAATCAGTAAAAAACAAATTTATATTTTAAATTTTACGAAAAATTCGGAATTTTCGAACACATATGGACATAGGAGACATAAGGCATTCATTAAAAAGACGCACATTTCTAATAAATGCCCCTATATCTCCTATGTCCCTATGCGTTCGCAAGTTCGCAAAAATAGGCACGGTTTTGGAAAACATTTACGCGTCTTTTCAAAACAATAGGTATAAAATACATATTCTTTTTTTTGAGAAGTAAATTCTTGAAAATCAATAACTTAGAACAGTAAACACTGAATTTCATCTACCCCCATTCACAATTTTTAACTCTTGACCACTAAAAATCTACTCAAAATGGGGTTGAAAACCAATACATTTCATCTCCGAACAGCGTTTTTGAATTTAATCATGCCTGTTTCGGTGTTCATTTCTCTATTCGCAACCGATATGAAGGCGCAACCTTGTAAAGACATCATCGGCTATTATCCCGCATGGCAGTGGTACGACCGTAATAAGCTCGTGCGCCCTGCGACGATTCATTATAATAAATATACGATGATTAATTATTCGTTTTTTAAACCGTTGCCTGATGGAACTATTGTTGGCACGGACAATTGGGTTGACCCAATTATTTTAGAAGGCGATATGAATTATAAATTGGTGCCTGCCGCCCGTGATATTACGACTTCTCTACCGTATTTAGCACACAAAGCGGGCATAAAATTGTTGATTTCGGTTGGCGGATGGTCTCTTTCGACCGATTTTCCATCCATTTCGGCAGATCCGATTAAGCGGCTCACCTTTGCAAAAGCGTGTACAGGGTTGATTCAAAAATACGATTTGGACGGAATTGACATTGATTGGGAGTACCCTGGCTATGCAGAACATGGCGGTACATCGAATGATAAACGCAATTGTACCTTGCTTTTTCAAGCACTTCGATCCGCACTTGACGCGTATGGTGCGACGACGGGTAAGAAATATTTGCTCACGGCTGCCTTTGGCGCGTCCCCGCAACATTTTGAAAACATCGAGTGGTCGCGGATGACACCTTTGTTAGACCGTATTAATTTGATGACGTATGATTTTTTTGGTGCATGGAATGAAAACACCAATCATAACGCGCCACTATATGCCACTGCGCAAATCGGTTGCGTAGATTGCAATATCCAATTTACAATTGATAAATTAATCAATACGTATAACGTTCCAAAAGAGAAACTTGTAGCAGGAGTTGCGTTTTATGGGCGTTCTCAAAAGACCGTTGGCACGCCTTATTTATACGCACCGAGTACGAAAACGGTGGATAATGCGACCTTTCCAGAGGATGAAGGCAGTCCGTTGTATTACAATATTGTAGCAAAATCGGATAGGTTTGAGTTTCATTGGGATGAAGTGGTTTTAGCACCCTACTTGTTAGGCAAAAATGGTTTAAATACTTTTGTGAGTTACGATAATAAGCGTTCAATCGCTCAAAAAGCGCAATATTACAAAGATAGAGATATAAAAGGCGTGATTATTTGGGAATTGACGGGCGATTACATAGAAACGGCACCCAATTCGGGTGTCATTGCGGGTACGCCTTTGTTAGATACGGTAAATGCTGTATTTTGTCGGTCGGGTGCGCGGACAAGTGGCGCGACGGCAGATAAAGCGGTTGCATACTGGTACGAGTATGAAATTGCGCCAAATGAAAACAATCAAATTAATATTTTATTCAATGTGTCGAAATCGAATACAAGCGTGAGTGCGCAGGTGTATGATATGCGCGGTTTGATGGTGCTGCAAAAAGAGTTTGGCTCGTTGCCAAAAGGTGCGTATCAATATCAATTGCCCGAAACAGCAGGTTTAAAAAATAATGTTTATATTATTGTGTTGAAAATTGGCGAAAAATTGCATGCGAAAAAATGGTTGAAATTTTAGGCATGTAACTAATTTGGTGATAT
>JBEEMZ010000051.1:0-22182 GCA_041192405.1 Bacteroidota bacterium
TTGTTCGAAGGTCAAAAAAGAGTTGGCTTTAAAAGAAAGAGTTTATTGTTGTGAGCATTGCGGCTTGGAAATAGACCGCGACCTCAATGCTGCCATCAACTTAAAAAAGAAGGCGGTGAGTTACACCGCATCCGCCTGTGGAGTGTTCAAACCACCTAATGACTCGTTTGTTGGGAACACTGTGAAGCAGGAAGCAGACTGCGAAATTGAAAAGGTTCAAGATTGTGTAAGTTCTGCGTAACGGCTTTCAACTTGATGCCGAGCATTCGAGCAAATTTGCAAAAATCATTCGCTCAATCGCAACCGCCGATCCGAATCTTTGTCGAATACGATATGCAGAGCAATTTTGCTGAATATCATGCGCAATTGGAACATTATATTTTTCCCGCGCTCATGGGTTTTGCACATCCCGACGAGCTTCAGTAGCAAAAAGGCAAGCGCGTTACACTGATTGGTGCAACGCGCCTGTTTTTAGGAACAATATTTTTAATTCTCAGGCACAGGGTGAACGAAAAGTCGTTTTTAAAAAATGTTTTCTTGAAATAAGTTTCAGAAAATTGGAAATTTTCCGAAACTTATTTCAAAGCGTATTTTAGATTCTTTGAAAAACAGATTCTAAAAATGACTTTTCGGTCACCCTGAATAACTGATTTAAATTATTGATAATCAATCTGTTACGAACGAGTACGATGACTCACTAATACCGCTTTTCCTTCCTGTGTAGGCGACGCAATTTTCTCAATTTTAACGTTCATCGTGCCTTTTGTTAGGGTCAAACCAATTTTTTGAGCCGCCGAAGGCGACATATCTAAAACATATTTTTGCGAAAACGGCCCTCTATCATTGATGCGAACGACCACCGATTTACCCGTTTCTATACTCGTCACGCGTACATGCGTACCGAAAGGCAACTTCAAATGAGCTGCCGTCATTGCATTTTTATTGAATCGTTCACCACTTGCCGTCGTCGAACCCTGTAAATTGTCGGAATAGATACACGCTCTACCTTTTTCTACTAATGTTGTAGTAGGAAATGAAGTTTCCTTTTCTGTAATATTGGAATGGTTTTTGGATACTTTAGAAGCCGCTTTTTTGGTTCCTTTCTTAGACGAAACCACCACATGAGACTTTTTTTTAGCCGACGCGCCAAAAAGTTCTGTCAAGGGCGTTTGAACTAACGCGACCAATAATAGCCACAAGTTCATCTTTTTACTTTTTTTCATTTTTTATTGAGTTGCTACACTTGTTTAAATATGCTAAATAAATATATTTTTTGTTAATTCATTGAAAATCAATGGTTTCAACCAAAAAATAGGATTCAAATTTTATATGATTTTTCGTTTTCGATGCTTATAATACAAATAGAACATAAAATTATAAAAGAAATTTGAATTTGTATCTCTTGCCTAAGCATAAAATTTCATTTTCAAATACATATTTTTTTTAACAATTTAATATCTAACCTAATTTGGATATACAAAAAGGAGCGAAGTCATATTAGTACTTCGCTCCTTTGCACGCTGTTTTCTTTATTTAAGTAATGTGTCGAAATAAGCATGATAATAGACAATTATTATAACTCTTTGATTATCAAACTTTTGGAGTATTTTAAACCCTCCAAAGGTTGTTATAACGCATTTTTATCAATCGAATAGATAAATTATATTGCAAGATTCAACTCAATTTAATCCATAAATTAACACTATATGTATTCGCCTTATCGTGAACCTCTAACGAGTAATTTCCTTCGGGATACATCAATTCCAAACGCCGTTTCACATTTGCGATACCAATGCCACCACTTTTTCGCGCCGCTTCGCGCATTGGCAATTTCTCTGCTTTACTATTTTCCACAAAAACGTTCACTTCTTGATTTTCAATCATCACATGAATCGAAACATACGATTGACTCAAATGATGACTAATCCCATGTTTAAAACAATTCTCTACAAATGCGATAAAAATCAACGGCGCAATCATCAAATCGCCTGTATCGCCTTCCACTTCTAAACGAATCGCTGTTTTTTTATGGCGCAAACTTTCCAAATCTAAATAATTTCTAATATAATCTAACTCTTTCCGCAATGGCACTTTTTTCTCATTACATTCATACAACATATATCGCATCATTTCTGATAATTTAATCACAATTTCGGGTGCATCATCTGATTTTTTCAACGTCAACGCATATAAACTATTCAATGTATTAAACAAAAAATGTGGATTAATCTGCGATTTTAAGAAATTTAATTCGGTTTGAATATTACGCGTATCCAATTCTTGTTTTTCTTGAAGTTGCCGCGCCCACTCGCGCATGATGTAAAAGATTGTAGAGAAACCCGCTATAATGAATGAAAATAAATAATATGTATATTGATGTGCCCGAATATACATTTGCATTTCATAGCTGCCTGCGTAATGCAGCATCCGAATCGCCGTGCGAATCGGCGTAATCAGTAATGCAAATGCAATTAAAAAACCTGCATAAGTCCACAATTTATTTTTATTCAAATAATTGGGAATCAAAAACCAAGTATTTACCCAATGAATAATCGCGGTAAAGCAAATAATATTTAGAAATTCGTCTATTAAGTAAAATAAAATACTTTTATGCCCCGCCTGCGTATCCCAATACGTGAGCAGCAACCACAAGGTTGACCAAAATAAGCCTTCATACAAGACTTGTTTGGAAGACAATAATTTAAATTTTTTAAAATCCATTCTTTTTGCTTGTGGCTCGGATGGTTGCGAACACATAGAACTTAGCCGTCGAAACAAACCCTATATTTCCTATATACCGCTGTGTTTCAAAAGCGATGTTCCACCTGTTCATATGTGTTCGCACGCAACTACAAACCATATTTATCAATAATATAAATCAACGATGTAATCGCCGCCGCGCCCAATTCTAATTCGCGTTGATTAATTTTATCAAAAGTATCTTCTGCCGTATGATGTAAATCAAAATAACGTTGGGAATCGGGTCTAAAACCTGCTAAAAAAACGTTCTGTTTTTTCATCGGGCTGATGTCCGAACCAGAACCACCTTTTTTAAATGACAAATCATACGGCTCCAACAAAGGTGCGACCAAACCCGTCAATTTTTTAAATTTTTCGGCAAAAATCGCATTATCACCGTCGAAACTAAAACCGCGAGGTGTAAACCCGCCCGCATCCGACTCAATTGCCAAAATATGTTTCTCGCCTTTATTTTGTTCCTTTTGGAGGGCAATTTCAGCATATTTGCGCCCGCCCGCCGTTCCATTTTCCTCATTCATAAACAAAACACATCGAATGGTGCGTTTTGGACGATAATTTAAACGCTTCATCAGGTTCAAAACATCCATCGCCTGCACACAACCCGCGCCATCATCATGCGCACCTTGCGCCAAATCCCAAGAATCCAAATGCCCACCAATTAAAATAATTTCATTTGGGAATTCTGAACCCCTCCACTCTGCAATTACATTGTTAGAAGACACTTCGGGCAACATTTTACCACCCGAACGCACTGAAATTTCTAAATTTGCTTCTTCTTTCAACGCTTTACTCAATTTTTCAGCATCTCGCGTACTGATGGATAATGCAGGAATTTTTGGAATACTATCCGTGTAAATCATCACGCCCGTATGTGGAAAATCATCTATACGAGTCGTCAAAGAACGCACCAAAACCGCAATGGCACCTTGTTTAGCAGCGCGACTCGCTCCAAAAACGCGTTGATCATTCGCGCCACCATAAGCACTGAATGTATTAATTTGCTTATGATCCATCGGACGATTGAAAAATATAATTTTACCTTTTGCGGTTTCGCCCAAATGATCCACTTCATCTAAGGTTTTGACTTCAATAATAGTGCCTTTCAACGTTTTATCATTCGTGCCGACCGAACCGCCAAGTGCAACTGTATTCAAAAAACTCATAGATTTCGCCCGTTTCATACTGACCACAGGTTTTTGCCCGCGTTCCCAATGCGGAACCATGCAAGGTTGCAACCAAACGGAATCCGCATGCAACGTATCTAACATTTTTCGAGTGTATTCGACAGCGCGTTCTGCCTGCGAAGAACCACTCAACCGACCGCCGATCTGCGTACACAAGTGGCGCAACCAATGATACGCTTGACTTTCGGTCAATGCTTTATCATAAATTTGGCGAATAAAAAGCGCGTCTGCATCATGGTCAGGCGTGTTTTGCGCACAAAGTGGGCTTAAAAAACCGCTTAAAAACGCGATAAATAAAGGTTTACGTAAAAAAATCATATTTTGGTTATTAAAATTTTTAAACAGAATTTTCATACAAATAATTATTAAAATTTAAAATTAAGTTTTAAATAATTTAAATAAAACCATTCTAAATACCAATTTTGAATATTGAATAGAGTTCATTTAGGTATAAAATCAAGGGTGTTATGGTAAAAAAAAAGAATACTAATCAAGGCGGTTTATACAATTAAAATTCTTTTGTATTATCTTTGTGTCATCAAAGCGACTTATTGTATTTCGTACATTAAGTACATAAGATTATTTTCAAATAACACGTGGCGAATTTACAATACAATCCAGTTTTAATTCAATCAAAATTGAGTTTATCATCTAATAATGGAATTGTTTTGCATTACCGCCCTTCGGTTTAAACGATTAACCTTATCTAAATCTTCGGTTTAATAAAAAATCTTTTAAAAAATCGCGGTTTGGGTGCAAAGATATTTATAATTTGGTTTTATTTGGTTAGGGCTGGAGGTAGTGGGTCACACTGCCTCTTTTTTTTTTATTTTTATTAGAATCGTGCAGATTTGCAGAAAATAGAATACTTTTGTAGGACATTGGCATTAGGATTCAAGAAGCTTTTTGGGGATGAATCCAAAAAAAGTTTCTTGAATCCTAATGCCAATGCACTAAATTTTCATAAAAAAGCCTTAATCGTAAAAACATGAAAAATATTTTTTGCATACTGATTAGCTTGGGAATCAACGTGTTACACGCGCAACAACCCGCACAATATAGTTTATATTTTTTAAACCCCACTGCTTTTAATCCTGCTGCCGCAGGCACTGAAAATTCGCTTATTTTTACAGGCGGTTTTCGGCAACAGTGGTCTGGTTTGGACGGCGCACCGCAAACGCAAGTGATGACGGTGCATTTGCCGATTTATTATTTGCATAGTGGGGCGGGTTTGAAAATCGAAAATGACATACTTGGGGCGCGGCGCATGACGCAAGTACAATTGCAATGGAGTGTGGGTCAAAAAATGGCAGGCGGCGTTTTATCGGTTGGCGTGGGCGCGGGATTGGCGCAAATGGCGATTGATTTTACTAAATTGCGTACACCTGATGGTGAATATGGCACCAGTTTTAACCATAATGATAACACGTTGAATGTGCCGCCCTTAACTGCGACGGCTCCTATCCTTGAAGCGGGTCTTTATTTCAAGCACGATAATTTGAATTTGGGCATTGGCGCGACTCAATTAACCGAATCTAAATTTCGTTTTCAAGAAGCCAAAATCACGAATTGGCAAGGAAAACGCTCTCTTTTTGCCCATTTCAGCACGGGTATTAAACTTTTTGGCAATGTAAAATGCTTTCCAAGTGTACTTATCAAATCTGATTTGACACAGCATCAAGCAGATTTTACATTGTATGGGCAATATGATGAAAACATTTTGTTGGGTGCGAGCTATCGTGGGTATAGCGTGCAGACGACCGATGCTGTTGTTTTCTTTGCAGGATTCAAATTGAGTCCACAATGGCGTTTGAATTATGCTTATGATTGGACGCTTTCGCCGCTTCGGACGGTGCAAACAGGTTCACATGAGATTTTATTGCAATACAATTATGGACAATCTATTGGCAAAGGCAAATTGCCACCGATTATTTATCATCCTCGATTTTAATTTAATTGGATGAAGCATGAAACTTAAAAGTTAAAGGTGGGTTAATGGAAGTACGGATTTCACTGATTTTCACGGGATTGATACGGGTATTCGACTCAAATCCGTGAAAATCGGAACGTTTCAGCTGAGGGTCAAAGTAGGTAATATTTTCCCGCAGATTTTCGCATAAAAAAAACTCCAAAAGAAAATCGGCGAAAATTTGCGAAAAGACTATTGATAATCAATTATTTATACATTAAAATTTTAACAACTCAGTAGAATGTAAAATGATTTAACATGCAACAAAAATTATATATTATTTGCTTTTTTCTAAGTGCGTGCAAAGAAATCACTCCACTAAACAATCCATTTACATTACCATTTCTCGGCAAAACGACCTATATCACCCAAGAAAATCATCCAAAAGCAGATACGTTACATCAAAAAATCTCTTTTCACACACTGACAGACCAAAATGGACACCTTTTTCGTTCTACAGATTTGAATGATAAAATTTATGTAGCGCATTTTTTTTTCACGACTTGTCTGTCCGTTTGCCCGAAAACGCAACCCTTATTACAAAAAGTATCAACCCGATTTAGGCAAGTCCATGATTTCAAAATTATATCGTATTCCATTGACCCTCAATATGATACGCCTAAAAGATTACAATCATTCGCACAACAAAATGGATTCAATACGCCGAATCACGTTTTTTTAACAGGCAATAAAGATACGATTTACAAATTAGCAAATGAGGATTACAATACCACGGCAGTGCAGGAAATCGGCGCGAAAAATATTGTACACAATGGCGCATTGATATTGATAGACAAGGAGAAACATATTAGAGGTATGTATGATGGAATGGATATCAGTGAGTTTGAACGCTTGTCAAAAGATGTGGAAACACTTTTAACAAAACTTTAAGAGTGCATTATGTATCTTTTAACCCACAAATCCATCTAAATACTATATCTTTGTAAGGTAAATTCAAAAAAAATCATCCATCCTATAAAAATTAATTTTCTCGTGAAAAAATCATTTTTGGCAACTGTTGCAGTCGTATTTTCAACCATTTACGCAGTTTCTGCACAAAATGTGCAAGAAGCTCCTCGCAGAACCACTGCTGAACCCCAAAATACAGTCAACATCAAACCGATTTTCGCAGGTGGCGAGTCCTATTTGAGAGCGTCGCAAGTTACGCAAGGCACTGTAGCGACTCAACCGAGTACGCAAGATAAGCAAGTGGCAAATGAGCCAAAACCGACAACAGTGCCGCAGACGACAACAAAACAATAAAGTTTTTAGATAAAAACAAAATAAAATTGCGTCCATTTGCCAAAATGGGCGCAATTTTATTTTTAAAAACTTTTTTCGATACAATATGTTTCGGAAACCTTGAAGATTTCCGAAACATTGGCGTTTGATTTTAATGGTTTTCTGCATAAAATGACAATCAAAATACGGTTCAATTTTTATTTTATGCGTTACTTTGCAGAGCGATTCAATCTATTATCAACTCTATTGCAAGCAACGTATGTGGAAAAAAATTATTTTAGGTTGTTGCCTTTTACCAACTTACTTATTAGCGCAAAATCAACCTTCCTTTTCAGAAGATTACCATACTTTTTGGGCAAAAGGGATGGCGATTTACCGCACCAAAAACGTTAATTACGCTTTTGAGGGGCTTTTTAGACAACAAGAAAATGAATTTGCACTCCAAAATGCAGGTCATAACAATCCTTTTGCGGCTCCATTATTGCGCGGTGTGCGACTTTGGGCATTATACAATGTTTCAAAAAGTTGGCGGATAGATGCTGCAACTTCTTGGTTTGCGACTTATCCGACGATTCGCAAAGCAACCGATGTGACCAAACCCTATTTTCATGATTTCCGTGTGACCTTTTTGCCCCTTTACACCTATCGAAAAAATCGCTTAGAAATCAGTAATCGCGGCGGCGGCGAGATTTTATTCATCACCCCCCAACATTTCGATAGCCTAACAATCCGTACACGGTTGCGCGAGCGTCCGATGTTAAAATACAAAGTGGTGGAACATTTTTGGATTTCTGCATTTGACGAATTTTTTGTAGCTATTTTGTCCACAGGTTTGCGGTATGAGCAACATCGTCCTGGGGGATTGCTGCATTTCGAGCCGAAAAAGAATATTTTATTGGAAGGAGGCGCGTTTGTCAATTATCGCCCGAATGACCCGACTCATGGTGTGACTTGGCTCTTATATTACAATCATTTTTTTTAAAAAAACGTTGAAAATGGTTTTTTTTGCAAAAAAAATACCGAAAATGAAAATTGAGAAAATACAAATTGCTTATTTGAATAATAAAGTTTCAAGATTGCCCTAACATAGTTTAGGTTCTCTAACATAAAATTTGTTAATTTTGCAATATGAAGATCATCGGAATTCTCGGCGGCATGAGCAATGTCGCAACTGGCGAATTATATCGCATGCTCAATGAGCGAGCAAATCATTATTTGGGCGGTTCGCATACGGCTCAAATTTTAATGTATAGTGTTGATTTTGAACACATTAAGCAATTTGTTTACAACAATCAATGGGCGGAATCTGCTGCTTATTTGGTGGATAAAGCCAAACGATTAGAAGCGGGTGGTGCGGATTTTGTCGTCATGGTGTCGAATACGATGCACATGGTAGCAGATGATATTGCTAAAAATATCAATATTCCATTTTTGCACATTGTGGATATGACGGCGGCGGTTTTGAAAAAATATCATATTAAAAAAGTTGGTATTCTTGGGACACGCCCGACGATGGAGGCAGCATATTATGCAGACCGTTTCAAAACGTTGCATGACATCACATTAGTGCGCCCGTCTGATACACAAATGACTGATATTGACTCGATTATATTTAATGAATTATGCAACTTTGAAATTAAAGAAAGTTCTAAACAACGTTTTTTTGAGGTGATGAACGATTTGAAACAACAAGGTGCCGAAGGCATTATTTTGGGCTGTACGGAAATTTTTTTGTTGGTGAATGAAAAAAATTATCATGCATTGCCGCTTTTTGATACGGCGCAAATTTTAGCAGAAACGGCGGTGCAAACCAGTTTGGGGCTTATTTCGCTAAACACTTTGTAAAAAAATGGTAAAACAATTGTTGACAGTTGGTTTTTTGATAACCACTTATTTATTTTTATCCGCGCAATCTATCCTTATAGGGAAAGTGGTGGATGCCGTTGAGCACGAGCCAATTCCTTTTGCGAATGTCATTTTGTATAAAAATGGGGTGCAAAAATGGGGTGTACAAAGCGATTTTGATGGTTTGTATCGCCTTGTGGCAATGGAAGCAGGCATCTATGATGTAGAAATTTCGTTAGTCAGCTATCAGAAATCGCATCACGCACAAGTACATCTGAGGGCAGGACACTCTATTAAACTTGATATTGAATTGAAAAGGGATACTTTTGCGGATGCGTATCCGATTTTGGGCGGAAAAATTCCAATCGTCCAGATTTCTAATACTTCCATCATTATGGGGCGCGTCACAATGAATAGCGAATCTTTGCCATACATAAATGTGGTTTTATTGCAAGGGCGTATGGAAGTGGCGCGTGTGGTTACGGATGCGGATGGTTTGTATCGAATCATAGATTTGAATTCGGGTACTTATGATATAGAATTTTCACAAATCGGTTATCCCAAAACGCGTATATCCAATGTTAAACTTGTTGATAATCAATGTTTTACAGCACATGCTGAAATAAAAGAATCCAATACGCAGCCGTTCTATTTTGATAGGCAACTCAAAAGAACCGATAAACAACTGGATTCCGTAAAACAGTTGCCGCCAAAGCCTTTAAAATATTTGGGTTGTCGTGTGACAAGTGGCAGTCATTCTCCACTTTTTTATATAAGTTCTTGTCAAATGCAAGTCAATCCTGCGGATACCATTGTGTATGCAGAAACGCCAAGCCCGACTGAATCGTTGCAAATTACCAATGCACAGGGGCAGGAAATGCTTTATCGGACTCATTTGCCTACGGGAACGCAAAAAATAAATGTTAGTAATTGGGCAACTGGTGTTTATAAGGCACTTTTTAAAGAGGTCGAATACCATTTTAATGCAACTTTTTCTATCATACGTTAGCAATCTTGATTGTTTTTTGAATTATGATTAAAATGATTGTGGCAACATTAATAAAAAAGGCAATGCGTTTCCATAATCCAATGAAGGATATTCCAATCCTAATCGCCTAATGTAATTGTAATATTGACTATGATGCTGATAATAATACTTTTCGGATTGCACAAACCATGCGTGATAACCTAATTTCGATGCCAAAAACCATTTTTCCAATAATCGCGCTGTTCGTCCATTGCCATCATCAAAAGGGTGGATTTTCAAAAACACAAGGTGTATCATAGATGCAAAAAAGCACGTTTCCTGAAAACTTAAATCATTGATTATCAATTGATTCACATCATTGTATAATTTTTTCAACTCAATTTTAACTAAATCGGGTGTAACCGCGACATATTCAATTCGTCCATCATCTGTAATCACAAACATGTTACTCGTGCGTACTTTCCCACGTTGTGATGCGGCGAGCATGTTTTTTGTGAAAAGTTGGTGTGCTTTTGCGAGGTTTTTAGGATTTAAAGGATTGTTCTGAGCAAAATGATAGGCAGCATAAAGGTCATCAATTTTACGCGTGTAATCTGCTAAAAATTTGATACCCAACTTTTTATGCTTGATATAAGAATCTAATTCGATGGGTTCACCTTCGATTTTGGATGAAAAAACAGCCGAAACAGAGGTGTAAAAACTAAAGGTATCAGCAGATAACGGGCTTTCTGATAAATTATGGAAGGTTTGTGCGCTATCGGAACGCAGTTGTGTTTTGTAATCCGCTAATAATGAGGTAGTTATGATTTTTAATTTCATTGAATATGCTGATTTAAGATTGCAAACACATAGATACATCTGGAACATAAGCGCATTTATTGTAAAGTGATTTTAAGAATGACTACATATGTTCCCGATGTCCCTATGCGTTTGCATAGGTGCAAAGTTGTGCTAACAAATCGCCCTCCATCGTAAAATTGCCCAATTCAACCGATTGAATCGTATTCACTAAAACCGTATCCGCAGGTTTCGGCACTTCAATTTTGATATAATTGTCGGTAAAACCTGTCAATAATGCTGGATTTTTATGATTTTCAAACAAAACAGGGCGCGTTTGACCTATAAATGGTTCATAAAACGCTCTTTTTTTCTTTTCGGACAAAATCCGCAACATTTCATTTCGTTCGCGCCGTTTGTTCATTGGAACTGCATTGAGCATGGTTGCCGCAGGTGTATTCGCCCGTTCTGAGTACGTGAACACATGCAAATAAGAAATATTCAATTCTTGAATAAAACGATACGTTTCTAAAAAATCTTCATCCGTTTCGTCGGGAAAACCCACAATGACATCCACACCAATACACGCATGAGGCATCACACGTTTGATATTTTCGACCCGTTCTGCATACAATTCTCGACGATACCGACGGCGCATTTGCGTCAATTGTTTGTTATTTCCAGACTGCAATGGCACATGAAAATGCGGCGCAAACCGTTGAGAATCAGCGACAAACGCAATAATTTCAGGTGTCAAAAGATTCGGTTCAATGCTCGAAATGCGGAATCGGTCAATGCCTTCCACCTCGTCCAAAGCCTGTATCAAATCAATGAATAATGCTTCTTTTTTGGCGCGATTGCCTTCAATCACTTCTGTACCATTGCCAAAATCGCCCAAATTCACACCTGTTAAAACGATTTCTTTCACGCCCATTTCTGCAATTTTGCGTGCATTTGCAACGGCACTTTCAACGGTATCGCTCCGACTCGCGCCGCGTGCTTGCGGAATCGTGCAAAAGGAACATTTATAATCACAACCATCTTGCACTTTCAAAAAGGAACGCGTTCGGTCGCCAAACGAAAACGCATTATGAAACGTCTTTGCTTCGCGCACTTCGCCCGCCTGAACCATCCCTTTTCCAGCCGATTTGGACAAACCTTCAATAAATTCTAAAATCCGAAACTTTTCCGCCGCGCCTAACACTAAATCTACGCCTTCAATATTGGCAATTTCGGTCGGTTTGAGCTGCGCGTAACAGCCGATGACGACAATTAACGCAGTCGGCGTTTGCCGTAACGCCCGCCGAACGATTTGACGACACTTTTGGTCGGCAAATTCGGTGACGGAACACGTATTAATGACGTAAATATCTGCGCCCTGTTCAAATTCGGAAACAGACCAGCCATTGTCCGAAAAAAGGCGTTCAATCGAAGACGTTTCTGAATAATTCAGTTTGCAACCGAGCGTATAGAAGGCGACTGATTTAGGCGTTGCCATGATAGTAGAATGATGAATGATGAATGATGAATAATGAATTTTAAAATTCATCATTCATCATTCATCATTTATGATTAATCTGGATAATTTGTAATATGTTCAAACACATAACCTTTTGCAAGTAACATATCTATAATTTGAGGAAATTCACGTCTTCCTTTCTCCGTCGTCAACATTTCGTCGTGTCCCAAAATCACTAAATGATTTTTCGTCCACATCGTTTTATTTTTAAAAATGCTGTTGATTAATGCTACAAATTGTTCGGGCGACTTGACAGGAGCTTGCGATTTATTGCCATGCGCCCATTCCGCGTCCCAACCATACAATTTATAACCTTGCTCCCGCAAAATTTCAGCCGTTTTACCACCACTTTGTTTCATACCATGATCCCGTGTAGGCAATGCCCAAATATTGCGTCCTGGCAACCGAACTGCTTTATTATCAGTGGCTATTATCTTATCACATTGATTAATATCATCTGCCGCACCTTGTGGATTGGAGTAAAATTGCAAATATTTGTTATTTGCATGCGTGTGACTATGATTGCAGATTTCCATAAACTCATTCGCCCGAAAATCGTCGAAGTATTTACCAAAACCTCTAATATGTCCAGAGACAATAAACACACTGGTTTTAATTTTTTTATCCAAAATGATTTTATTCAAAATGGTGCTTCCGCGCAACGGACCATCATCCATCGTCAAATAAATCACTTTTTCAGTGGAATCATGCACCACTTTGGGGCGTTTGCGCTTTTTGGCGAAATAAGCAATACTATCCTGTATCGTAGTGGAATCAATAGCCGAGCCATCGGCACCAATTATTGAACCCTTTTTCGTTTGGCAGGCAGTGAGCATCAAAAGCGCGGCGAAAAAACGAACGAACACAAATGTAAACATAGAATTAAACTGTTTCATCTGTTTTGAAAAGAAAAGTTTTAGAAAATGAGCATCTCTTCGAGTCAACAGTATTTTTTACTGCACCGATGGAAATGCAATTTTGGATTGTCTGTAATATGAGACTGAATTAAGCCGCAAAGTTACGCAATGTAAACCAATCTTTACAATTTTTTAGACACATAGTTCGCAACTCTTGCAAACTGTTTACAACTCATTGATTTTGAACATTTTACATGGGTGTTAAATCCAATGCTCTAAGTTTACTCCGCCGATTTTTGCCCAAATAATACGTTTTATGTCGAACACAAATGCCAAGAATCCAACCCGCTACCCCCGTCGCACAACTAAATTTTAAAAAATTCGGGGATGCATCATCGCCTTTTGCCATCCCAATACCCGACAGCATCGCGCCTGTTCCCGCAAAAACTTTCAAACCCATAGACACAGAACGCAAAAATGGATAAGGATTCAAATTACGAACTGCTGTTATATCATCAATGATAACGACCCCTGTGGCAATCCGAATTTGTTTTTTTTCGGTGTCAATCGCTTCAATTTGGCTGTAATGCCAATTGTTTTTTTCGCCCGCGATTTGAAAAACGATTTCAGAACCCACCTGATAGACCATTGCATTGGGGTTAATGCCGCTATCCAATTTTAAGATTTTTTGAGCTAAAACATTGATATTCAGTAATATAAATAGGCAATAAGTAAAAATAGGTTTTATCATCTGCAATATTTTGATAGAATTAAGTAGATAACATTTTTCCCGCAAATTCTGCCGATTTGTTCCGCCGATTTTCGCAGCATGAAGGTTCTAAAACCCGAATCGGCGAAATCTGCGGGAAAAGTGTTCCCCAAAGTAGATAACATTTTTCCCGCAAATTTTGCCAATTTGTTCCGCCGATTTTCGCAGCATGAAGGTTCTAAAACCCGAATCGGTGAAATCTGCGGGAAAAGTGTTCCCCAAAAATGAAACATCCGTATGAATCCTGTGAAAATCCGTGAAATCCGCACTTCCATTAACCCAACTTTCACTGTTGTCAGGTATTGAAAAATTTCCTAATTCAAAAAGTCCTTAAAAACGAACGGTTTCAATCTTTTCAGCCTTACCCAATTTGTTCGCAGCTTGCACGGTGACTGTGTACGCTTGCCCCGCCTGCACAGGAAACGAATAGGTCAACAAACCCGATTTG
Organism: Bacteroidota bacterium; assembly: GCA_041192405.1. Lineage (GTDB taxonomy): Bacteria > Bacteroidota > Bacteroidia > Chitinophagales > Saprospiraceae > JAAFJT01. The sequence goes on from JBEEMZ010000051.1 coordinate 14,359, forward strand.
GCATTATATTCAAAATCTGTAATATTTTTTCCATTGATATTCAACAAAATATTACTTTTTTGAACACCGCCCACCGTTGCAGTCAATGTGGATGAAGTCGGGCGCGGGTCTAAAACGTCCATCACAGGACGAGAGAAAACCAAATTCGACAACGAAACACTCGCCATAGGCAAGGGTCTATCAGGCAACACCTCATCCGTTAGTATCGCAACATTCACAATAGATTCCGCACTTGCAGCACCGCCTTTGCTATTTACACCCAACGAAATCACGTTTTTACCCACATTCAAATTCAAAGGGGCTGTAATACGACCATTATCGAAAGAGAAATTTGCAATAAAATTGCCATTCACCATCAATGAAATGCCACTTTTTTCTGCATTCGTCACTTGACCTTCAAAATTCAACGCTTGGGATTCCAAATTATTGATAGGCGCAGGTGGATTCAAAATTCTCGCTGTCGGCGGTTGAGGACGATTCCAAAACAATTTGATTCTATCTTCCGCATTACCACCCGAATTAGAAACCGCAACTCTAACATTATTTTCGCCCGCCTGCATGTTGCAACCAACCGTCAATACATTGTTAAACACCGTAAACGGCAGTGAATTACCATTCAAATACACGCGAACCCCTTCTTTGCCATTCACATTTTCCAAATTCGCCTTCACTGTTGTAACATTTTGTGTTTCGTAAACTGTTCCATCCGCAGGTGATGTGATGTGCACGACAGGCGGTTTTGGCAAATTGAAAATAATATTCACACTTGATTGATTATTCCCATCTTCGTTCTCAACACGCACCGTTACCAAATTATTCCCTTCGCGCAAAGGCACTTTTGCTGTCAAATTTCTAAACAATTTGTCTGTTTTGAACGCTGTAAATTTTTCATCATTCAAATACATCGTCACTTGACTTTCGGTTGTAATGTTTAACAACGCCGCTTTGACCACCGCTTCAGGCGTAGGCATCGCCGCATTATTTTGTGGAGCCGTAATCGTCACACGCGGCGGGTGCTTTTCGCGCACTTCCTCAATTCGGATGACAACTAATTGTGCTTCATCACTACCGTCTGGATTTTGAGCAAACAAACGCAATGTATTCACTCCAATCGTCAACGGAACCATGACACGCAAGACTTTACTATTCTCGTTAAACTCAAAATTATTAACATGTATATTATTGAGTTTCAATATAATACCACCCCGTTGTGTATTCAAAACCGTTGCCTCAACAGCAACTTCGGGTTGTGTCGTGCGCGTACCTTCATACGGGCGCGTGAACCGAACCGAAGGCGGCGTTTTCTTCGCATTACAATAAATATCCGTTTCATCTCTCGCTTCACCGCTTTCATTCCGCGCAATCACACGTAAAAGATTATTGCCAAGTTTCAAATTCAAATTGCCCCGAACCATGCCTGTCTGTTCCTCAAATTGCCAATCATACAAATTGTTTCCATTTAAAACAACTGATATATCACTTTTATGAGTAACGTGTTGTATCGCCGCGCTGAATGCAGTCCGACAGCCACTATTATCGCCTTGAATATTGCCTTCTACGGAAAGTCGAACTCCAGGAAAGATAGGACGCGGTTTTTCAGTGTCACAATGTGAAACACTTTCGCCCGTCGCAGCACCTACTTCATTTTTAACTTCCACATTAATCCGATTTTCGCCCGAACGCAAACGCGCCCGCCCCGTAATACGGTCATTTGCAAAATCCCAGTTACTTATCGGATTACCATTGAGATACACTTTAATATCATTTCTATTTGAAACGTTTCGAACCGTCGCATACCAATTGTTATCACAACCTGATTCATTGCCTTTTACAAACGATTCCATTTTAACACTCACACTTGGAGGCGATAGACGCGGTTTTTCGATGTCACAATTTGCAACAGCTTCACCAGTTGCAGTACCACCTTCGTTTCTAACTTCTACACTAATTCGGTTTTCACCTGAGCGCAAACGGGCGCGTCCATTCAAACGATTATTGTTAAAAATCCAATTATCAATAGCAGCACCATTCAAATATACGCGAATATCATTTCTATTTGAAACATTTTGTACAGATGCCGTCCATTGATGTTCACAACCCGATTCATTGCCTTTTGCATTAGGCTCCATCCGAACGCTAACCGCAGGAGGCAAAATATTGGTTCGCTCAATAGTACAATTCGATGCTGCATCATTCGTTGCCGAACCTGTTTCATTTCTCGCTTCCACTTGAATCCGATTGTTGCCCGATTGCAAACGAGCGCGACCATTCAAACGTCCATTGTTAAAATTCCAATCATTAATTGCATTGCCATTCAAAGTCACTCGAAGTTGATTCCGATTTGAAACATTTTGTACATTTGCGTACCAATCCGCTTCACAACCTGTTTCATTGCCCTTCAACGAAGATTCCATCTGTACATTCACGGTTGGCAACGGTATTTGCGGACGCGGACGATTCAACGTAATACTATAACGGTCACTCGCCTGTGCTGCCAAATTGCGCACCGTAATCACGACTTGATTCGCGCCTTCCCGAAGGTTCAAACGACTTGTAACATAGTTATTATAAAAACTAAAATCTGTAATTGGGTAATTATTAAGCGTTAACGTTACTTGGTCTTTTCTATCAATACGCGTTGTAGTTGCGCGAAAATCAATGACACTCGTTTCTGTCACGCTGATACTCGATGGCGTTGTAATTTGAACCGTTGGCGCAAGTACCGTTGGAGTCGGCGTAATTGGGTCTGGTTTCGGTGTTGGATTCGGTGGATTTGTTGGAGTTGTTGGACTACCTACTTTAATACTTTTAATCAAAATCACCTTTTCCGTTGCCGCCCCCGCCCGATTGCGTGCTGTGATAACACATTCATTCGAGGGCGCATCCACATTCACGGTCGCAATAAACTCTTTGTTGTAATAATTGAATTGTTTTTCAACGCCATTGACTTTGAACGTTATATCCGTACCTGTTTGAATGCCCGTAACACGTGCTTGAACCGTTTCAGTCGCATTATAAGTAGCGTAAGGATTTTGGTCAGGGCGATAAATGGTAATTTTGGGTGGTTTTTGCTGATATTCCTCGCCTGCAACAATCCATTTAAAGTCTAACGACGTGAAATGATGTAAATCATTGCGCGGCGAAATCGTATTATCATTATCCCATTGTTGCCCGTCAAACAAATTGGTTTGCGTAAACATTAGGCGATGTCCAACCCCAATCGAAAATTTAGGCGTCAACTGATAACCCAATTCAATACCCACATTGGGCATCAAACCAATTTTAACATTACTATCAAAACCATCGCCCGATGTTTCATAAGTGCCATCACGCATGGTCAATAACTGCTGTCGAATCGTGGCAACAGATTGGTTTTGATTGATACTCAAATACTTATACTTGATATCATCTGCATCTGTTTGGTCGGTGCCCACATAATAAACGTCTAAACCAAGTCCACCATAAAGCGATAACAAAATGCCCTTCGTTTCGCGCAAGCGATTGAAAGTAAGCACCCCTTCAAGCCCCAATTCCCCGAAATCATTTCGATAATTGGCGTAATATAAACGGTCACTGATATAGTTGGCATTTCCATTATATTTGCCATTGACCGCATAATTTAAATCCATCGCCCCCGTAAAAGGGCGCGTATTGAGTCCGAAAGCATTCGCATACATAGCCCGTGCGCGAATACCTAAATCAAGGAAATTGCCGCGATTATGTATAAAATTTTTCTCCAAAGTGAGCGCGAGTCCCCAACCATTATACAGGTTAGAAACGTCACTACTTTGATACGAGTAACCACCATGAATCCCAAAAGTATAGTACCCTTGTGATTCATTAAAATGGAGGCGTTCGGCGCGGCGAGCAGAATCAGTCACTTCAAACTCAATTTGAGACTGTGCCAGAGTTGGTTTTGTACAAACAAGCAAGGTCAAAAAGACCCAGAAGGCGTTAGTAAAAACTTTCATTGTATTCGTTTTAAATAAAAATAAATAAACTATGTTTGAGCGTAGTATTTTAGAACAAAAGTAAACAAAAAATTTGGTTAATCGGATAACTTTCGCCCTAAAATATTCCATTATGGGTTGCATCCTGCAAAGGTAATGGCTCGAAAACAACTTTGCACGATTCGAGTTTTGATTTAATTTTTAATTAACTTGTATTATTATTTTTAACATAACAATCTGTTAACGAATGTATAGCGTTAATAAACAATCTATTTCATAATTAATTTAAATTAAATTGTTTATTTCGTGAATAATTAACATAGTGTACTATTGACAAGCATTCAACTACTGCTTAACTTTGCAGCAGAATTGAAAAATTCTAAGCGTCATTCAGTCATCGCATGAACTTTCCACCAAAACGATTTTTTGTAATAAGAATTCATTGCTGAATCTTCATTCGACTATTTGTGTCAGCAATATTCTATTACAGTTTGTTACAAATTCCGAAAAAACCGTCATAAGTATAACCTAAATGTCCTTGCTCGCGTATGAGACATTGAAAGGTTTGTTTATGTGTTAATGTTTAAAATTTGTTTTTTTGGTAAACAAGTTAGAACGATACTGTCACAAACCAATGTCAAATATGAGTGTTTTTGTTAAAAAAAAGTCCCTTAGTTGTCCTTATTACGTGTTTTTTGGTGCAAATAGTCGAGTCCGTTTTAATATTTAGGCGCATTTTGCTTAAATAAAAATTCAATATTGAAACAATGTCATCAAGTTTAATCGTTTAAAAAACGCGCATGAGAGTTCATAACAATACAAATTATTTAAAATTAACTTCTAATCCTGAAAATGTCGATCAAGTTGAGTCGTTTTTACAACAGCTCGCTGCTCGCTTCGGTATTACGCCCGACACTTACGGCAATATCTTAATCAGCCTCACGGAAGCAGTCAATAATGCTATTATTCACGGCAATCGGTCGGATACGTCCAAAATGGTGGAAATCCGAACGGCGAAATCCCGAGACCGATTGAGTTTTGTGGTCAAAGATCAAGGGCGCGGTTTTGATTATAAGAATTTGCCTGACCCTACTGCAATGGAAAATCGCTATAGATGCGGCGGCAGAGGGGTTTTTTTAATGAGAGAACTATGTGATGGTATCAATTTTAAAGATAATGGGAGTGCCGTTGAACTAAAATTTAAAATATAATGATGGTTGGTTAGTTGGTTGGTTAGTTAATTAATTAAATCATTGATTATCAATGATTTAACTAACCAACTAACCAACTAACCAACTCAAACAATAAAGCATGACTTTACAAGAAACGCAACAAATTGTTGATAAATGGATTCGCACAATTGGCATTCGTTATTACAGTGAGTTGACGAATACAGCGATTTTGATGGAGGAAGTGGGCGAAGTAGCCCGTCTCATGGCGCGTATTTACGGGGAACAATCGTTCAAAACGCCCGAATTAGCGCAAAATGCCCCCGCAGAATTGGCTGATGAAATAGCAGATGTCCTTTTTGTGCTGGTTTGCATTGCGAATCAAACAGGTATTGATTTGGAAACCGCCCTTCACAAAAATCTCGAAAAAAAAACAAGCCGCGACCGCGAGCGACATGCCAATAATCCAAAGTTGAAATAAAAAAAGGTGTCATTTGTAATCAATTGACACCTTTTTTTAAGGATGAATTTGCGAAATTCATCCTTAAAAAAAGGTCACATCATGCCATAAAAAGGCTTGTAAACGTTTACCAAGCAATTGCTATTTTTTTTCAATGTACTCCAATATGAAAAACGTTCAACTATTTAAACAATTGTCTTTCAAACAATTAACTTACATTTTGTTGGTATTATCGCCGTTTTGCAACAGCAATATAGTTGCAGTAGGTTTGCCCTTCAATAAATGCTCTCTATGTTCCATATATATTGATGTATTTGCAAAAATAAATGAAAAAATTCAACAAATGTCTATCAAACAAATACTTTCGATAGCCTTTGTGCTATTCCTTTTCGTCGCGCCGTATGCTGTAACTGCACAAACGAGTGGTAGAGATTCCATCACTTTATCCCGATTACCACAATTTTTAATTCGGTTCAACGATACCACAAGTCGTGCAACCATCAATCGAATTTTGACGGGTTACAATGCGCGCATCGTTGACTCATTGCGTTGCGATGGCAAAATGATCCTTGCGCAACTCATTGGCGCACCACCGCCGCCCTTCACAGGTGTCATTTCCATTTCCGAAGATGCCAAACGCAAAGCGGGTGTGAGTGGTTGCGAAGCCAATTATGCCAGCAAAACACCCAACAATTTGTTAGATACAACGCGTTACTATGCTTCGCCCTTGCCGCCGTCTTGCCGCGATACGTCGAATGTGCGCGGGCGTTGTCAGCAGGAAGCGGGAAGCGATTCGACGGTAATTGCGATTATAGATTCGGGTTTAGACGGCGTGATGCAAGGCAATACATTGGTTCCACGCGCCCCGATTTTCAATGGAAAATTGTGGAATGATGGCACTGGTGCTTGTGGTTTTAACTTTTTGAATGATACTAAAAGCCCCTTAGACACGAATAGTCACGGCACACATGTCGCGGGAATTATTCAACAAACCATTGATTACTATGGAGTTAGAGCAAAATTGATGATTCTCAAAACTCAAGATAAAGATGGTTATGGAACGATTTGGGATATTTGCCGCGCAATGGATTATGCGATGTGTAATAGGGCGAATATTGTGAATATGAGTTTGAGTTACGTCGCAGCCGATTCCGCAAATGCACCTGGAATTTTGGAACAAATGATTTCATTAGCGGGCAGTCAATACAAAATGTTGGTCGTCACGGCGGCGGGCAACAATGCTAAAAATGTAGATGGTAACAATACGAGCAACCTCAATCAACCCATTTATTACCGCCCTGCGACGATGAAATGCGAGAATTTAATCAGCGTTGGCGCAACAAATTGTTTATCAAGCCTTTCAACTTATAGCAATTATGGAAAGACCAGTGTTGATGTGGCGGTGCAGGGCGATTCAATATTTAGCAGTGTTTTGAACGGTCGTTGGGGCTTCAAAAACGGGACTTCAATGGCAACACCTTTTATCACTGGGACGGCGGCAGTCATCGCAAGTCGGCGCGGTGCAATGGCATTTGACCCTTACGCCATCAAGGAAGCGATGTTACAAACCGTTGATAGTCAATCTTTTCTGTCACCAAAAATAGCGAGTAAGGGAACGCTCAATACTTGTAATGCGTTGGCGTATTACACGGCGCGTTTGCCCACGAGCGAAAGAAGGGATTCCATTACCTTATCCAGATTACCACAATTTTTAATTCGTTTCAACGACACGACGAGTCGCACGACGATTAACCAAATTTTGACTGGTTATAATGCGCGGATTGTGGATTCGCTCAAATGCGATGGCAAAATGATTCTCGCGCAATTGCTCGGTGCGGCTCCTCCCCCATTTATTGGCGTGATTGGCGTTGCCGAAGATGCCAAACGCAAAGCGGGTGTGAGTAGTTGCGAGCCAAATTATGCGGGCAAATTACCAAACAATTTGTTAGATACGACGCGTTATCATTATTCGCCCTTGCCGCCGTCGTGCCGCGATACGTCGAATGTACGCGGGCGTTGTCAGCAGGAAGCGGGGCGCGATTCGACGATTATTGCGATTATAGATTCTGGTTTAGACGGCGTGATGCAAGGCAATACGCTCGTTCCAGATGACCCGATTTTCAATGGTAGATTGTGGAATGACGGCACAGGCGCGTGTGGTTTTAACTTTTTGAACGATACTAAAAGTCCATTAGACACCAATAGTCACGGCACACATGTCGCGGGAATTATTCAACAAACCATT
>JBEEMZ010000052.1:0-22076 GCA_041192405.1 Bacteroidota bacterium
AAGAATTAGCAGAATTAAGCGATGCGTTATCTGGTGGTGATATAAAAAATATTACTTTAAAATTGTGTATAAAATTGAGTGCCAATACAATAAGTATTCTTGACAATAAAATAGCCAATGACGAAATTATAAAATATCGGCAATCATTAGCTGCTTCACAAGGAGGCGAATTTGTGGAGAAACTCCCAACTGTGTAATCGTTTTTTCATTTTAAATATCAAGTAAATGGTTCACATATAATCCATGCTTTTTCAATATGTTCTGCACTGTTTTGAATCTTTTCAGATGCTGCATCTAATTGATTGGCTAATTTAATCCTGCCACGATTTCGGTCTTTTAAACCATCCTTTTTGATTTTCAAAGACAAGTGAACTAAGAATTCTTGTAATGCGTCATAGCGCAAATCGCCGATTTCATTGGCTAAGGTTTGCAAATCGTAACCTTCGATTTTTGTTTTGTGAATCATCATGTTGTTTTATTTTACAATAAAAATAATATCTGTTAGTGCGTTAAATGTTTGAGATTTACCTTTGTATTTGAAATTTATATATAAATCGTTGACATTTTTGGCATTAAAATTATCAAGATAATTTTGAATTATTAAAATCTTCCGTATCTACCAACACAAGGAATAATCGATTTTCGGAACCAAAACGCATTTCTCCTTGATTTTCATACAACCAAGTCGCTAAAATTTTAGGATTTTGTTGTGCCTGTTTTAATATTGCTAATTTTTGATTTTTAATTTCCGTAAGAACATTGATGCAGAAAGAATCATTTCTATCTTTCATCTTTTCAACGATTTCGTAATAAATATCGCTTTCTTTTGCTTTTTTATCGAAAGAAATTTTTGCTTCGTCTGCTTTCTTTTTCAGAAAAGTCAATTCAACAGGATAACCTTTTTCTTTACGTTTTTCTTTGATATATTCTGCGGGCAAATAAGTAACTTTTAAATCAAAAGGAATATTTTTTACGAAAAAATCTACACTTTTAATCTGTCCAACAGTTGGCAATACGACAGGATGCTGTTTAAAAAGATGCTCAATCAAAATACTTGTCCAATGGTTATACCAGCTATTGAGCACATAACCTTGTACTGCATTGTTAACTTCTGTTTCAAATTTTGAAACCAATATTTCATAAGATTTGAAAACTTTTACATATCTATTTACAAGATATTTGTCTAACGCATTTTGATAATCACCACCCCAATCAAATTTTTTAAGTTTATAAAGTTCTGATACTAAATGATTTGTATCGAATTCCTTGATTTGTTTTGCATTGATTTTCTGCATGAAATCATCTAAAATCCAATGTGCTTTTGAAATATTGGTTACAAGTAGATTATAAATTTCAACAAATTGATTTGTAAGTGTTGTTTCTATTAAAGTGAGTTTATTGATTTTGATAAACTCCGCAATAAGTTCTTTTCTAAGAATTGATTTGAGTTTAAGCCATAACAATCCACTTGGATCATCGTTAAATGCATCCAAAGAGTCACTTTCATGTTGTTTTTTCCAGTAAGTAAAATCCTTCATTGTGATTGTAATTCGAGCGTTGATTTTAGATTAAAATAAATTTGTTTCTTCGGTTTACACACTAATAATACTTCTTTACTACCTGCAACACTCCCTTTTCCACCACGCCCATTTTGATATATTTTGGTTTCAACCGTTACATCTTTATATGGGCTCACCATAAGAACCAATGTTTCGATGCTCGGATAGCTTCTATCATTATAACTAATGAGCCAATTCGGAATATCAGCCGCTAATTTAAATAATTGTTCAAACGATTCTAATACCGTTTTCTTTTTATCAAAACCACTATATCGTTGCGGTTCATAGCGTTTAATATTGTTGATAAATTGTTTATCGTTCCAATAAACGGTAAAAGTTTCTAATAAATGATAAAAACTTTGATAATCGGCATGGCTATCACAATAAGGTGGGTCAAAATAGATTAAATCAACCGTTGGAAGCGCAGGCAATAAATCTAAAATATTTTCACTATAACTTTTATTATTTTGTTTATTATCAAAAACAGCAGCATTATATTTGGGCAATAATTCTAAAAAAAGATCTTTTAATGGGCGTATCAAACTTCTATTTCTTTTGACTCGTTCTGGGTCATTGGCATAAACTAAGGCTTGTGTATGTCCAAAATGTCCCATAGTTACCTTCCGAGTCATAGCTCTATTGATAATAGAAAAAGCTAATGCTTTTTTGAACGGACTTTCTAATTGTTCAATATTTGCCCGAAAATTATCTAAAAAAAGCGTTTCGGAGCGTTCAAAAAATAAATCTGTGTAAGTATCCTTCATTAAATGATACAAACTTGAATTAGAGTTTTCACTTAATAAAAAATTTATATCGGTTGAATGAAGTTTTGTTGCTTTATTTTCGATGAATGCTTTTCCAATTTGATGATTGAACGATAAAAAATCATTTGTAATGACTTCATATCCCAATTGTTTGAAGAGATAAGCAACGGATTGTGAACCGCCAAAAGCATCTATTGCGGTCTTTACATGGGGCGGCATAAATTTACTTAACCATACTAAATGGGTATGTTTCGCGCCTAAATATTGTGGTTCAGGAAATGAATAATTGAAATATGAATATTCTTCAAAAAGCATAAGCCAATGTTTTATATGGATGAAACCGCGAACTTACGATAAAATTTTAAATTTACATCAAGCATTTACATTTAATTATGCTTCCATGTACTCTTTCACAAGTTGGAAACCAAAAATCGGTGAAGTCAATAATGCATTTGGATTCAATCGATGAATTTCAATTTCAGCGTCTTTTCTATCAATCGTAATACCGATTTCAATCGTTCTGGAAACGGTTAATACAACGGATGGAATCGTTTTAGGCAAACTTAATATTGGAATCGGATTGTGTGTAGTAACAATAAATTGGATTTTAGGGAATAATTCAGACAATAATTTGGGTAATTGATATTGATATTTGGGATGCAAATGAGCATCAATTTCGTCAATTAAAACAATTCCTTTTAAATCTCTCAATGAATTATTAGGATATTTAGATAATCGAATCATCATATCTCCAATCATCATCAAAATATTGCGATAACCTGCGGCTAATTGTTGTAAACGAACAGGCGGATACCGTTTTCCATCCTTATTTTGCTCATAATATTGTACTTGTGGGTCTCCATTAACCGTAATGACTTCAATTTCAGTCAAATAAGGTATTATTTTCTTAAAAGCTTTGACCAAAAACGCAAAACGAGTACGATTATACGCATTTGCATAAATTAATTCCTGTTCGATATTAATTAATTGTCCATTATCGTAAAAAAGAGAATAGGTAACCGATTTTTTATGATTTTCTAAACTATTATAATCTGCGCCCGCTAATTGATAACGAGCAGCTCCATAAGCAGCCATTGGAATATTAAGTGGCGATTTTGTTTTAGATTGCGGCTCATATATAAACGTTTTATTTTGTGCGATACCATTGATGTAAATTTTAGATTCAATTAATAAATCATTTATAATATTTTCATCTCCAATGAGCCCTGTTGCAATAGCGCGTAAAATAGACGTTTTACCATAACCATTTTCGCCTGTCAGAAAAACCCATTGAACATCTGATGAAATCGTATCTATAACGATTTTTTGAATCCCTTGAAAATCACGCACATAGAGGCGTGTGAACGCAAAAGGCAATTTTTTAACTTGCTTTTGAAGGCTTTTTTGCGTTTCCATTTCGGATTGACACGCATCTAAATATTCGGCTTCTTGCATATTAATTTTTTTAGGTGAAACAATCAACAAAAGTAATCTTTTTCAGTAATTTATGCAATGCAACGGAACCCGAATTTCACGAATTTTCATGAAGACAATATAAATCTTCATGAAAATTTGTGAAAATTCGTAAAATTCGTGTCCCATTTTGCATTATTTTTTCTTTTTTTCCACTTTAAACATCGGCGCAGTATAATTCTCATATAAACCAAAAAGATATTCAATTCGATTTAATTCGGTCGTAAAAGGTTGCGGACGATAGCATAAATCTACGGCTTTATCCAAAATTTGATGCGCTTTGATTAAATCAGGTGGCATTGTCAATACATTATACAAATCCGCCAAACTACAATCAGGATATTTTAAACGAATATTCAACACTTCTTGTGCTGCCATTTCTACTTTCTTTTTATTAATATCACTCATATTGATTGGAAACGGATAATTATTATAAACAATATCTTTGGAATATCGGAAATCACTTTTTAACCGACCACAGGTATATTTTACCCAAGTCATGTGCATTTGGGAAGTTAAAATTCCAAAAAGATAAACCGTACCGCCAGGAATTGTATTAACGGCATCGTTGGCAATTACATCTTTTGAAACAAAACCGATTGGAATATATAACCGATTTTCAGAAGAAACTCTTGGAATTAAAATATAATCTTCGGTTGGTTGTGCGATTTGACGAAATAAAGTTGGGTATTGATATTTTCGAGTGGCTTCTGCTTTGCTTTCAAGCCGAAATTTTTTAACCGATTCAACCCGTTTCATCACTTGTGGCAATTTTTTTAATTCATTTGGATTGGCATTCACAAGCCAAAGACACCAACGCAACTTATGATTAATAAATTCTTCAGAACCAATAATTTGTTTTATAAACTTTTCAGCATTTGGTTCTAATTTTAGAAAAGCTTCTTTTTCCTCATTTGTAAACATCAAAAAACCACCATCCGTTGGCTTACTACCATATTTCATTGCAGGCACATTACAAATAGGATTACTTTGATTTTGAATCACTAATTCCGATGCTTCAACTAAATACGGATTAATTTTTTTAACCATTAATTCAGTCGCTTCTCCTTTTATATCGGCATATTCAAAAATCTTTTTATCAGGCATATCGAAATTGGCAAATCCAATAATCACACAATGTACTGCTGCATTGCCTTTTGCTTCATTACTCCAACGAAAAGTACGATGCGCAAAATTAATTTTAATTTTAAAAACATTTAAAAGCGGCATCCATAATAATCCAACTTGTTCGCCTTGCGTAATCGAATTGGTCGAAACAAAACAAACTTGAATATTCGTTTTTTGAATAAAAGCACTTGCTTTGTAATACCATGCAGCCACATAATCCAATACGCCAAAACCTTTGACTTGATTAAAAATCAAAGCCATATCTTTTTTTTGCGCCTTATTTTGGTAATGATGTCCTATAAAAGGCGGATTTCCTAAAATAAAATGCAAATTTTCTTTGGGCGTGATGTCATTCCAATCCAATTGTAACGCATTTCCATGTCGAATATGAGCTGATTTACGCAACGGAAGTCGCACAAAATATTGTCCAAAAGCTTCCGAAACCAACATATTCATTTGATGATCCATTAACCACATCGCTACTTCTGCAATCCGTGCAGGAAATTCATCATATTCAATGCCCGCAAATTGATGTACATCTACTTGAAGAATGGTTTGTATATCTAAAAAACCTTGTCCTGTTTTGTTCAAAGCTTTTAGAATCTCCATTTCTAATAATCTTAATTCACGATATGAAATAATTAAAAAATTACCACAACCACAAGCAGGATCCAGAAAACGCAATTGAGCAATTTTGACATGTAATTCTTGAAGTTTAAATTTATTGCCTTTTGCTTTTTCAAATTCAGCATAAAGATTATCTAAAAACAACGGTTTAATTACTTTTTGAATATTTTTTTCAGACGTATAATGTGCACCCAAATTGCGTCTCTCTTTTGGATTCATCACCGCTTGAAACATCGAGCCAAAAATCGCAGGACTAATTTTAGACCAATCTAAACTACACGCAAATAACAACAGTTCTCTCATTTTGCTATCAAAAGCAGGAAAAAGTAAGATTTCTTCAAAAAGTTTTCCATTGACATAAGGAAAAGCATTCAAGGTTTCATCCAAAGTCTTCAAACGTTTGTCTTTTGGCGTATTTAAAATTTGAAAAAGTTGGGCTAAATGCACCCCTAAATCACTGCCATCGGTTTTCGTTTGTTTGTCAATATAATCTTGAAATTGAGTTCTTTCAAAAATACTGGTATCCTCCGCAAAAAGACAAAAAAGTAAACGCACTAAATAAACTTCTAATACATGACCTGTATAACCACTATTTTTTAAGGCATCATGTAAATCGCCCATCCGAATTGCCGCTTGAATATTAACAGGATCTTGCTCTTTATAAACCCGTTTTTCATAACCCGCGATGAATCTAAAAAGCTGAACATGATGAATTAAATCTTTTAAAGCAAACTCAACAATGGTATCATTATCCAAATCATATAATCTAAATAATTGAAAATCAGAAACTAATATATATTTAGGCAACTCATAATCTTTCAAACCAGGAAAATAATCTTTGGCTTGTTGAAATGCTTTGTCTAAATTTTTACCTTTTGACTTGTGTTCAATCAAAATAACCCCTTTCCATAGCAAATCAATAAAACCATGTTTTCCATCTTGCTTTTTAACTGGTTTTTCAAAAGCAGCAACCCGCCTTCGTTCAATACCAAATATATTAAAAAAACTATCCCAAAAAGATTTAGCTTCCGCATTTTCACTACTTTCATCTTCCCATTTTTTAGAAAAAGTAATCGCACGACTTTTTATTTCATTCCAACTTAAGGTCATATTTTTCTTTTAAAATTTTTAAATATTTCAAATATACGCTCAAAAATATTATTATTCTGTTAAATAAACCAATTATTTTGTTATCAGATAAAAGATAAATCATATTTTATTTGCATTTATGAATGATATATATATATATATGTACCACAATACTAATGATTTAAGAACGTTTTTTAATAAACCATAATCCAATTTTTTTTAATTAAAATAGTATCATACATGATTTCAAGTAAAGAAATGGCAAATATGAGCATAGAACAACTTGCGCAAGCCATTGAAACACATCATCAAGAACTTACTTTGCTGTACCAAGCGATGGCAAATAAGATTTCAAAAGAAACAGTTGGTGAAAAATCTTTGAAAGACGACAATGTTTTTGTAGCAGAATATTGGTTGAGAGTTGCCAAAGATCATCCTGAAATCCTTTCAGCCGATTTTGACATCGTAGTTCAATTGAAATAATCGATCTAAAAGGTGAGCGCGGTTGCAACCCACCGCATCAAAAAGGTGCGTAGCACCGCAACATTCAAACCGTTTATTCAACCGTTTAGAAGGTTTTAAACCTTCCAAACGGTGTTGTATCGCTGTATTTGCGCTCAAAACGCGGAAGAACCATAAAATCCAATAAATCCAACCATCCTCAGCTTTTACTTTTGTTTCAAAGCCGCTTCAATCGCTTTTTCTGCCAAAACTGCCATGATTTTATACGCTTTCAACGTCGGATGAACGCCATCTTCTGCCATATCGGGGCTTAAACCGCCGATATTATTTTTAAGCGGTGTGTGATAATCCAAATAAACTAATTTATTTTTCACCGCATAATCTTTAATTTTTTCATTCAAAGCGATGATTTTTTGCGCTACTTCCTTAATTTCAGGTCGCCAAACATACTCAGACGCAGGATGCACAGACGCTAAAATCACTTTAATGCCATTAGCTTTTGCCAATTCTGCCATCGAAATAATGTTCCCTATCGTGAAATTGGGGTCATACGCACCCGAATTTTCAGCAATATCATTCGTTCCGATATTAATAATCACTACTTTCGGTTTCAAATCAATCACATCTTGTCGAAAACGAACTAACGTTTGTGGCGAAGTTTGCCCACCAATACCGCGCCCGATATAAGATTTTCCTTGCTGATTAAAAAAAGCAGAATCTGCATTGACCCAAACATCTGTAATCGAATTGCCAAGAAATAAAATTCTGTTTTCATCCGATTTCGTTGCAGAAAGTTTTTTATTTGCGTCCGCGTACCGTTTTAAATTGCCAAAATCGGTTTTAAACAAAATATCTTGTTGCTTTTGATATTCGATTGTTGATTCTTCTCCGTATTTAATTTCGTTTGGATTGGGATGTAATTTTTTTAACCAACCATTCGTTTTGAGCCATGCACTAAAATTCTCCGTCCAATGATCGGTTGGCAATTTTTGTCGTTTCATGCCGAAACCATGTCCACCTGTTTGGTAAATATGCAAATCTGCCAATTTTTTAGCGGAAATCCATTGTTTATACAATTCAATATTTTGTGGCGCGAAGCCAAAAGAGTCATCTAACGCAACTGCAATAAAAGCAGGTGGCGCATCCGTCGGAACAGGATTTTTAACCATTTCGCCTACGTATGCGTACATCGGCGCAATAAAATCGGGGCGATTTTCAGCCGTATAATTATAAGTCACGCCCATTGTAACGCCGCCGCCTGCGGAAAAACCCATTAATCCAATCTGATTTGGCGCAATATCATACTCTTTTGCATGATTTCGGATATATTCAATCGCTTTTTTGCCGTCTGCGATTGCCAAAGGCATCAATTTCGCAACGCTCGCATTAAAATCAGCAATATGATTTTGCATTTTGTCATTGACCTCTGTTCTTGGGTCATTGGTTTCGCATTTGACGAGCCGATATTTCAACACAAAGGCAGCTATTCCCTTGCTATTCAACCATTTAGCAACATCAAAACCTTCGTTATCTATCGCCAGATAATGAAATGCACCGCCTGGCGCAATGATGACAGCAGTGCCAGTTGCCACAGTTGGTTTGGGCAAAAAAGCGGTTAAAGTAGGTTCGGAAATGTTGTAAATGGCTCTGGATTTGGTTGCGGTTTTTTCTTTTTCCGTTTCAGACCAATTCCATGTTTCGGAACCTGCCGCTTTGCCTTCGTACAGTCGAATGACTTGTTGCGCAAAAGAATTTGAAAGCGTTCCCATAAAGTAACCGATTAGTAAACCTATTTTTTTCATAAAATGATGGATTTAAAAACGCGAAGATAGTGATTTTTGAATTATAAAAGGAGTTGAGGGGTGTCGTTGGGCAATTTAAAGTAATTGAATTATTTCAATCAAATTGCCTGTATTATCTTGAATAAAACCCATCAAAGCATCTTTCGGTGGGCTCAATATCGGTCCCATTACAATCGTTACATCATTGATTTTCAATTGTTTAAATAAATCCTCTAAACCATTTTCCATCACAAAACAAATATGTTTTGTGCCTTGATACTTCATATCTGTTAATGGATGAGTTCGATAAATCGCAATCGTTTGAGTCTCATAATGTTCAAATAATTCTACTCGAAAATCACCATGTTGCAAAAAGGCAATTTTAGTTTGGATTTGTGGGAAATCTTTGCACCATAAAAATTCAAAATCTAAATTTTTTTGATACCATGCAATTGATTCCTCCATGTTCCCGACACTAATGCCCACATGATGTGGTTTTAAAAACGTTTTTTTCATACAAATTCATTTTGATTTAAAGTCGCTTCTTCATTTGTTAAATAGGCATAAAATCTTCGATGTGGATCTCGTTGATTCCGAATAGATTCTAATTTTTCCCAGTTTTCATCAGAAATAAACTTGCGTTGATGCGCCGTAAAATCACTATCGCCCAAATATTGACCTGCCGTCACAGGTTGAATGCGTTTCATCATTTGTTTGACCCACGATTGATTCAATTCGTCATCCTTCGCATCTTCCCAAACCACGTACATCGAAAGATAAATCTCTGTTTGCATCGAAAAAGCCATATCAGGCAAAGCGCGTAACGGAGCCATGCTATACCATAATGTAAAGGCTTTCGGATTCGGCAAATCCGTAAATGCAGGCGTAATCAAGGACACAATTTCATCAGGTGAGCCTTGCAACCATACATTATTGACCGCCCAACGATGATTTTCTGGATTCGCTTCCAATTGTAATTGAATTTGCTCACTCAAATTGGTGTGATAATTCACCCGCCGAACATACGCAGTTTCCAATACGGGACACGTTTCAAACGGTTTCAATGCTTCAAACGCTTCAGATTCATCATCATTGAAAGTTAAAGCGTGAACAATGATGACAGGCGTAAATGCACCTTCAACACCGTTAAAGGATGGAACACTTTGCCCCAAAGTCACAATTTCAACGGTATCCGCAACGGAATGATGTATTTCTTGAATCCATTTCAAAATCGTTTGAGCCTGTTTTGTTGGGTAAAGATACGTACTTGCCGTTAAAAATTTGGGTAATGGGCGCGTTTGCAAATGAAAACAGGTTATTACGCCAAAAAATCCAGGGCCCGCACCTCGTGCTGCCCAATACAAATCTTGATTTTGCGTTGCATCGGCGCGAACGAATTCACCTGCGGCAGTTACAACATCAATCGCAATAATGGATTCTGCCGCCCAGCCCCAACCTCGCGCATTCCAACCTTGTCCACCTTGCAGCAAAAACCCGCCTACGCCAACCGTCGGACAATGTCCACCACAAAAAAAGCGATTGTGTTGCGACAGGAAAGGATTTAATTCCAAACCGCCTTTGACAGCAGGTTGTACTCGTGCAATATTTGTTTTAACATCAAATTGGATATGATTTAAATGTTGCAAATCCAAAAGAATGCCTTCGTCGCGGACACTCCATGCCGCCCAACTATGTCCGCCCGCCCGAATCGCAATTTTATAATTTTTTTCGTTGGCAAATTGTACCGCCGCAACGACCTCATTTTCATTTTTTGGAAAAAAAACGGCATTCGGATACCGTTCAGGGCGGCGGTGATTGAAAACGCGACCAATTCGTGCATTTTCATAACCTTCATCGCCTCGCCAATAGATTTTACCTTTAAAGTTCATACTTTTATTTGAATATTACCAGCAATTTTTTTTTTGTCATTCCGTAGGAAACACTTTCCTACGGAATGACAATTACCATTTAGTTGCGCCGCCGTCAATTGCGAAATCGGCTGCTGTGACCCAACTTGATTCATCAGATGCCAAATAAACTGCCGCATACGCAATATCTTCGGGTTGCCCAATTCGATTTAACATGTGTTTCGACTTTAAGAACTCTAACATATTCGGGTCATTGACTAAATGAGCCGTTGCTTTCGTATTAACCAATGCGGGCGAAATCGTATTGACCCGAATTTTATACGGCGCACCTTCCATCGCCATTTGAATAGACATTGAAAAAACAGCTCCTTTCGTCGCGCAATGCACCAATGCAGGAGAATCTTTCAAGGCTTCCCGAACATTCGCAGAAGCAAAATTAATAATAGATCCGCCATTGATTTTCAAATACTTCCACGCTTTTTGGCAAGTTAGAAACACAATATCTAACTCACCAGCGATACTTCGTTTCCAATCGGTTTCATAATCCAACTCTTCAATCCATTTGAATTCGCAATATGCCGCCGCATTCAATAAAATATCAATTCGCCCATATTTGGCAACCGCCGCCGCCACTAATTTTACAACTTCTTTTTCTTTCGTCAAATCACATGAATAATTATCCATAGATAAACCTTCTGATTTTGCAATCGCCAAAGTCGCTGCTGCCGCAGTTGGGTTAATATCGCTGCCGAAAACGTGTGCGCCTTCTCGTGCAAACATCAATGCACAGCCTTGCCCGATGCCCGCGCCAATGCCTGTAACGATGGCAACTTTGCCCGCTAAACGATTATTATATTTTTTTTTATTCATAAATAATTAATTAACAATTGTATTTGATTGACAAATAATAATTATATGAAAATTAGATTCATTATTTGTCACTTTATTTTCAAACTGGATTACAATTTTGTAAATTTCATCTTAACAAATCAGATAAAATTAAAAAGTTGTATCCTATTGCTTATCTTTGCAACCAGAAAGCGTTTTTGGATTTAA
Source organism: Bacteroidota bacterium (assembly GCA_041192405.1). GTDB lineage: Bacteria > Bacteroidota > Bacteroidia > Chitinophagales > Saprospiraceae > JAAFJT01. Next base: position 11,808 of record JBEEMZ010000052.1, read on the forward strand.
TCCAGCGTTTAGCCTCCAAAATAGCATCTTTTTTATTTAACAAAATCATATTACTATGAAAACTTTACCAATTGGAACTCAAAGTTTACCCAAATTGATGTATAAAAATGGTATTTATGTAGATAAAACCCAACTTGTACATCAATTAGTGACGAATTTGAGCCAATGTTTTTTCTCGCGTCCGCGCCGATTCGGAAAATCGCTCTTAGTTTCGACCCTTCAAGAACTCTTTGAAGGGAACAAATTGTTATTCAAAGACTTATGGATAGAACAAAATTGGGATTGGTCAACCCAATATCCTGTTATCTCCTTGTCATTTTCATCTATGGACTATCAAGATTTAGGACTTAGACCCGCTATTTCTGAATTATTACATGGAATAGCCCTTTCCAAAGGAATCACCTTAACTAAAACAACGCCTAAAAGTCAATTTCAAGAATTGGTTGAAACGTTGTACAAACGACATGGAAAAATCGTTGTATTAATTGACGAGTATGATAAACCGATTACACAATATTTAGAAGATAATCATCTCAAACAAGCAAAAGCAAATCAAAAAGTTTTAAAAAACTTTTTTTCGGCTTTAAAAGATTTGGATGATAAATTACATTTTTTATTCATAACAGGGGTTTCAAAATTTACAAAAGTATCTATTTTTTCAGATTTAAACCATTTAGTGGACATCTCTTTAAACGAAAAATATGCAAATCTTACAGGTTATACGCAAACCGAATTAGAACATTATTTTGGTGACTATTTACAACTCGCTGAAAATAAATTAAATCTATCACATCAACAATTGATGGATAAAATTCGATTGTGGTATAATGGTTACAGCTGGGACGGAAATACACGTTTGTATAATCCGTTTGGTGTGTTGAACTTTTTGGAAGCGCGGATTTTTCGCAACTATTGGTTCGCCACGGGAACGCCCACTTTTCTTTTAGAACAAATGAAAAAATATGGTCAATTTGAAATCGTTCCAACGAAAGTAGATTCGATTTTTTTTGAAAAATATGATTTGGATAATATCGAAATTTACCAACTTTTATTCCAAACGGGTTATTTAACGATTCAAAAAATAAACCCTAATACGGATGAATATTGGTTAGGCTTTCCTAACAAAGAAGTCCATGATAGTTTATATAATTTTTTTGTACATTCATTAATGCCTCGTTCTCAACGCCCTCGTTCGGGTATGACGATGGATGATTTGCGGTATGCGTTTGAAACCAATCGTTTGCCGCGTGTCAAAGTCATTATTGATTCGTATTTAGGCGAATTACCTGAAACCGTTTTTCGACACACCGCAGAAGGTTTATATCATGGTTTAATCCATATCATTTTTAAATATCTCGGTACAATGATTGAGAGCGAAGTTTATACCGCCCGAGGGCGTTCCGATATTGTGGTTCAAACCGATACCGATGTCTTTATTTTTGAACTTAAATTCAACGAATCTGCCGACGCTGCGCTGCAACAAATTATTACAAATGGTTATGCCAATCGGTATCGGGCTTCTGAAAAAACGATTACGGCTATTGGCGTAAATTTTTCAGACCAACAACGCACGATTCAAGATTGGAAAACCGAACTCATTTAGATTGTGGATTTCGGATTTCGGAATGTATTGATTTTCAACGCATTCCGAAATCTGAAATCTGTAATTATCGCTCTACTAACGTTGCTTTTTTAGTTTCAATCAATGAAAAAGATACGATTAAAGCCAAAAATGCCGCAATGGTGGATACATAAAAAGGCATTTCCGCGCCGAACTTATCCGCTAAAACCCCGCACACAAAAGGCATAAGAACGCCTCCAAAAAGTTCACCCGCACCTACTATTAAACCAATTGCTTTGCCGACAGAGTGCATTGGAACGGTTTCCGCTGCAACCGTCCCGAATACGATTGGAAAAGCACCAAACATGAAATATCCAATGAACATCACAGGAATTTGCGCACCCGAACCTTTCAAAAATACAATTGCCAATGGAAAAAGGAGCCCCATTGTAACAAATATTTTTACAATGGGTGTTCTGCCAAAACGGTCTGATAAGGCTGTTACCAAAACGCCTGCAATCAACGATGCGAAGCCCATTAAGCCCATTGTTTTACCCATATTTTCTTCGCTAAACCCTTGAATTTCAGTGAAATAGGTGGGCATAAATGTCATGCAGCTATTGAGCCAAGTCATGAACAAACATGCCATAATTACAGCAACGCGCACATTTTTATATTCAAATAATTGGTTAAAACGAAGGCTTTCATCTACGGTTTGGAGTTCTGTTGCAGCTGTACTTGGCTTGATAAATTTCCAACATAAAAAAGCCATCACAAGTCCAGGTATGCCCGCCAGAAAAAACGTGGAACGCCAACCATATTGCGTCGCCAAAGTAACCAAAAGCACAGGCGCAAGTAAAAAACCAAACAATGTAGAACCGAAACTTTGCAAAATACCCATATTCAAACCCGCCCGATTAGGCGACGCTTCTTTTGCAATAAAAGCTTGAACCAAAGGTAAGGTTGGTCCTTCAAAAAAGCCCATAAGCAAGCGACTTAATATGAGCGTTCCAAAGCCCGTTGCCAAGCCCGACGAGATAGACGCAAGCGAAAACAAGACAACCGCAGTGATAAAAACGACTTTTTTCTTATTTTTGGCTTCTGCCCAAGCCGTTGTCAGATAGCCTGAAATCGCCCACGTAATGCCTAATGCAGAAACTAACATTCCAATTTCAGTTTTGCTAAGATTGAACTCTTTCGCAATAAATGGGCTTAGATAATTCAAAGCGAAACGATCTACAAAGACCAAACCGAAGGTGACGCTTAAAAGAGCAAGTAAGCCATTTTCGTAGTTGAATAAATTTTTTTTCATAACTAATTGTATTCAAGTTTATTTTAAATAGGATAAAATTTAAATAAAATGTCGCATAAATTTGCTTTTTAGTTGTTGCGATACAACACCGTTTGGAAGTTTTTAAACCTTCCAAACGGTTGATTCTCAAAAACGCGGAAGAACCATAGATTTTAAACAGCTGATAAAAATAATGGCATTTTTACGATTGAAAAAGGATTGATTTTAAACCACTCAAATCATTGATAATCAATTACTTAAATGTTTAAAATCAATCCTTTAAGCCTCAAAATACGAATTCATATCTTTCCTAAACGCTTAAAACTTGTAAGCCGCCGTGACGAAATACGCTCGTGCAGGCGTACCAAACGTTTCATAAAATGCTTTTGGTGCTGCTGCTACTTGTGCTGCGGATAAACTTTCCAAATTTAAATTGTTTGGAAATGTGCCTGGCGCAACCCAACCTAAAACACCATAAGTATCAAACAAATTGTTGATAGCCAAATTCACTCTAAATGCTTTGGTGATATTATAACCTGCTGCAAAGTTAAATTGACTAAACGCATTCATTGTAAACGCATTTGCAAAATTGGCTTGTCTTTTACCCATGTACGACCAAGTTACATTGGCATAAAAATCATTTGTTGCATATTCTGGCGTAATGTTAAACATTACATTCGGTACATTCGCCGTCGTATTGCCAGAATTACTGATTTTAGTATCTACCCCTGTTGCATTATTGTGAATCCAAGATTCGTAAGTTGTCGCTGTAGAATTTTGTAACGTAACGACCCCTCTGATATTCAAGTTTGCCGTTGGCTTATAGACCTCTTCAATTTCCACGCCTATCGTTCTAATGTCATTGTACAAAGCAGGTGGATTATATAAATTGCCTGTATTATTCGAAAAAGTAACATTATTTGGAATATGCGACAATAAACTCAAAAAAGGTGTTATTGTAGAAGTTATCTGCGCTGTTTTCGCTTTAAATCCAATTTCCACTTGTTGAATCGTTTGGATTTGTGGATCTAAGCTCGTTCTTGCAAATTCTGTTGTAATATCTTGATAAATTTGAAATCCTGGTGCTTTTTTACCATTAGAATATCTTAGGTAAACCGCCGTTTCATCACTCATTTTATAATTCAATGCTGCTGAATAAGAAAGATAACTTTTGCTTTGGTCGTAAGCAAAGGTTGCTCCTGGCCCGTTTGAATAATTATCAAATAAAGTCAACGGATTTTTATCGGTACCGCCGAGTGTATCTGCAATCTGGTTAGAAATTTGGTTTGAGCCTTTAACCCTTAAATTTTCATATCTCAAACCCCAATCTAACGTCAATTGCTTTGAAAACTCGTAAGTATGCGCAAAAAAGACAGCCGTTTGAGTTTGGGTCGCATTAAAGAGTGTGTAACCTTGATCCGCACCCAATTTAGAAACACCATTTGGGTTCGTAACTTGGAACACAGCACCATTTGGAGCCGTCAAAGTGATGTTTAATGGTTTTGGATTAGGTTCAAACGTGTTTAAAGTTACGCCAAAAGATTCTTGAACTCTATCCAATGTTGAATTAGAATAGAATGCGCCAACGTTAAAAGTACTTTGACCCACTTTTTTATTAAAATTAATTTGATCCATAAACTCAGTTACTTTACTGCTATTATAGATAAGTGGTGCAAATAATAAATAATTGGGCGCAAAATCTTTTGCGGGACCCGTACTACTGGTTACATTGAATGCAAAAGGAACAGGTCGCGTAAAATCAAAACCCATTGAACTGGTCATAACAGTGTTTCCACCAAAAGTTGAAAACTTGTAATTACCGGGCACCACGAAGGAACCTGGCGCACCTGGAGGGCCTGGATGTAACGAACCTGCGATAATATAAGAGACAAAATCCGTCATATCCAAAGGCGTTACCGTTCCAATTGGAGAGAACGCATCTTGACTTTTATCCGAATAACTCATATTATTGGACACTTTCCAACCGCTACCAAAATCATGATCCCATTTTAAACCACCTTTAAATTCTTTTGAATGATAAAATTTAGAAGGGTCATAAGTGACTGAACCTCTATTCGGTACATTGACTGTTGCGGTCATGGAGGGCCATAACATCGAAGACGTATTAGAAAATCCTTTAACCAATTCAGGGTCTGTAAAACTCGTTGTTGGCAACGCTTCTTTATTCAAATTATGGTCATTTAAGACTTTAACCATTAATTTTAAAGAACCTGCACCATAATTATAAAGCAAATTGCCTTTTACTTGACCACCTTGATTGGATTGATACCCTGGATAATTAGAACCTTCTGCGGTTCTGTAAAATCCACCAATGTGATATGTTACATCTTTACAAAGCGGACCACCAAAACCCATATCTGCTCTATAATAAGGATTTTTGCCATTGCCTTCCAAGCCTAATTTCGTACTGATTTCTCCTTCCAGTTTATCGCCGCCTGTTTTAGAGATGTAGTTAAAAATCCCGCCTGGCGCATTGGCACCCACAATAGACGCTGAACCACCTCGAACCGCTTCAATTTTTTCCAAAGTGACATCGGGACGAAGAAAAAAATCGGGGCCATAATTGGAGTACAAAGTATTGGTTACAGGCAAACCATCTTCCTGCATGCTCACATAGTCATACCCCCATCTACCATCATTGTTTCCCGTCGTCACACCTCTCGAATAAATGGTATTGCGCACTTCTCCCAAAGATGAATTGACATAAACGCCAGGTACATTTTTCAATAAATCGGCTGCACTTGTGGGCGTTTGCTTACTAAGTTGCTCTGCTGAAATCGTCGAAATCGCAATAGACGAACTTAAAGCGGTGCGTCTGTCGAAAACACCCGTTACGATAACATCGTTTAACGTGTTACCTTCTTCCAAAACAATGGTTAAATTATCTTCGGCAGCGACTTCTTTGGTTTTGTAACCGATGAAAGAAATGACTAAAGTACTATTTTTAACCACATTATCCAGCGTAAAAGCTCCAGAACCGTCTGCAATCGTTCCATTTTTAGTGTTTTTGACCAAAATAGAAGCTCCAATAAGTGGTTCTTTGCTTTTATCTGTGATTTTTCCCGAAATTTTTTGAGCCAAAAGCGTATGGCTCAAAAATATCAAACTCATGCAAAGCGTTAGCATTTTTTGCCATGAATTTAGATTTTGTTTTGCTACTTTCATTAAATAAGAATGTTGAGTTAATAAAATACGAAAAATAAAAATATCTTTTGGAAATAAACGAATCTCACAAAATATTTACAAAGTTGTGGATAATGAGGGTTTTCATTGAATCAAAAGCAAGCAAAAAACAGTCAAAATCAATCATGTTCGCAAAATGGCGCAAAAGCATTATCTTTGCAAAAAAAAGCGTTCATTTACCTCAATCTGCGAGAAAATGAATGAATATAAAGTGATTATGTGGCTTAGTTGTCCACATTCCTTACTTTAAATTAATGATTATTTGCCCATAAAATCCTCCAACGGTTTGCCATTGAAGGTATAGGGTTTCGCCTCTGTCAACACAAACACAATCCGACATATTGTTTCACTACTTGGATTGCGCCATTTATGAATCGTGCCGCGTTGAACAATGATGGAACCTGAACCCATCGTTTTGACGACATGATTATCTAATTCCAACTCAATTTCCCCACTAATAATGATACCATAATCAATACTACTCGAACGGTGCATCGGAGAAGCCGCATTCGGCAACATATCCACTATCCGAATCACAGAACCGCCTTTCAAAGTCGTCCCAGCATCTCTTTTAGCACCGTCGGTTTCATCATTTAAGTCTGCGGGCACGTTAAGCGTTGTCCAAATGGTTGACATAGCTGCATCGCCCGAGGGAATGACTTTGGTTTCAAACCATTTGTCGTCCGTAAAAATCGCTGCTCCGTCGGCAGCATGACCTGTTACGACTCTTCTAATTTTATCACTCATTGGATGATCGTTTAAAATTTTAACTTACAAAATCGCAACTGCGCGTGTCCAACCTGCACTTGCACCCTTAATTTTGGCAGGAAAACAAGCTACTTTAAACCCAAAAGGTGGCAATTGATCCAAATTTGCCAATTTTTCAATCTGACAATATTCTTTTTCGATGCCGACATAATGCGCTTGCCAAATCACGCCATCCCGTGGATTGCTTTTATAATCCGCCACTTGCAAATGCAACGGAATATCCCAACCCCAACCATCAGTTCCCATGACTTTAATGCCTTGGTCAATCAACCAATGTGTTGCCGCCGCCGATGAACCCACATGAATTTTAACATAATCGGGATGATGCAATCGTTTATCCGCGTCGCAACGAATCAAAACAATGTCATAAGGTTTCAAAGTATAGTTGATTGCTGCCAATTTTTCAATCAAATCAGCAGGTTCAAACATATAGCCGTCAGGTTTATCCGTGAAATCCAACACAACGCCATCTCTGAAAAACCAATCCAACGGCATTTCATCAATGGTGCGCGACGGTTTTCCCGCACAAGTAGGGTAGTAGTGATACGGCGCGTCCACATGCGTACCGCAATGACTCGTCACGGACAAAAATTCGCCTGCGGGACCGTTTCCATTAATGAAAACCTCGCCCGAAATGCCTTGAAAAAGTGCGCCACCCATTTTTTTAGCCCCTTCTTTATGGTCTTCATAAACGATTTTGGTAGGCAGTGGTTCTTTAATTTCTTCAGAAATCGTTACAGATAAATCAATTATGGTCATATTACGAATTAAATTTTAAATTATAATGTTGAACCAACGGCGCACCATCAAAAAATGACCCGATGAAACCGCGCCATTGTTTGAATAATTCCGAATTTCGGAAACCTTCGGTGTGCGCTTCCAAAGTCGTCCATTTGATGAGCAAAATATAGCGGTTTGGCTGCTCAACGCAATGATGAAATTCATGCGAAAGGTAGCCTTCTGATTGTGAAATAACGGATTGCGCTTGTTTTAAATTGGCTTCAAAATCGGCATTTGTGCCTGCTTTGATGTCAATGGTTGCGATTTCTAAAATCATTTGTTTGATAATTTGAACTATTTTAAAGGTCTGCCGCCATCCACAGGAACGATATTGCCTGTCGTGAACGTCAGATAAGTTGCCAATGCTAAAACCGTATTTGCGACATCTTCAGGCGTAGCCAATCTGCCGAGTGGCGTTAAATCTTGCTGCATTTTCAAATAAGCAGGGTCAATTTGCTTCGCATACTCGCCCAAAACCCAACCAGGAGATACCGAAACGACTCGAATTTGAGGAGCCAAAGCCCGCCCAAGTGAACGGGTCATGCTATCAATCGCCGCTTTCGACGCGCAATAAGCCACATTACTTCCAATCCCAGTGACCGCCGCGACCGATGAAATATTAACAATCAATGAAGCATGTATTCCATCGAAAGCATTGATTAACAACGATTTACAAGCGCGTATCATGGCAAATGTACCGCGAACATTGGTCTGTAAAATATTGTCAATCCATTCATCGGTTAAAGCATCCAAATCGTCATGCGGAACAGGCGTTGTAATGCCTGCGTTATTCACCAAAATATCTAATTTGCCATAATTCGTTTTCACAAAATCAGATAAATCTTTTAATTGATTTGAATCGGTGATTGGCGCATGAAAAATGGCGTGACGACCACTTGAAGGCAGCGTTTTAACTAAATTTGTTGCTTTTTCAGCATTAGAATTATAGGTAATGATGACAGTTGCACCTTGTTCTGCCATTTTTTTGCAAATGGCAGAACCAATTCCACCCGCGCCGCCTGTGACCAAAACAACTTTATTATTTAAATGGGTCATATTTTTTTGGAAACATATAGGTCACATAGATTTGGAAACATATAGGTACAGAGGTCATATAGATTTGTTATTCTATAAGTATATAGCTTATATAAATTATTGAAAATCAATATTTTATGTGACCTCTGTGCCTATGTGTTTGCAATTTTTAACCGCCTAACGCGAATATCTGCTTGCTCTTGATGCCCCGCAAAATGTTCCAATGCGCAAAGCCGTGAACAATATTCTCCAATCAAAACACTTGCTTCATCTGTCAAAATACGTTGATAAGAATGCGTTTTAATAAATTTGCCAACCCAAAGTCCACCTGTATAACGTCCAGCGCGTTTCGTCGGCAAGGTGTGATTCGTTCCAATCACCTTATCGCCATAACTCACATTCGTCCTCGACCCCAAAAACAAAGCACCATAATTCGTCATATTATTCAAAAAATAATCATCATCTTCGGTCATCACCTGCACGTGTTCGCTACAAATGCGTTCTGCTTCTTGCAACATTTCAGTTTGGGTTTCGCAAAGGATAATTTCGCCATAATCCTGCCATGCAACCCGCGCAATATCCCGCGTATGCAATCTTTTTAAAACATTTTCAATTTCGGCAGGCAATGCTTCCGCAATTTTTTTACTCGTGGTAATGCAAACCGCAGGCGAATTTGGGCCATGTTCCGCTTGTCCCAACAAATCAACTGCGACCAATTCTACATCCACCGTATCATCACATATAATTAAGGTCTCCGTCGGGCCCGCCAACAAATCAATGCCGACCCGCCCAAATAATTGCCGTTTTGCCTCCGCAACATACGCATTTCCAGGGCCCACCAACATATCAACTGCCTTCACAGCATCATTTGCCCCCTCCGCAGGCGCGCCCAAAGCCATCAACGCAACCGCTTGAATGCCGCCCAATACATAAATTTCATCCGCACCCGCCAACGCCTGTGCCGCGACAATTGCCGCCGCAGGTTTGCCTTGATACGGGGGCGCACACGCGATGACATGCTTCACGCCCGCAACTTTTGCCGTCAAAATGCCCATGTGCGCCGATGCCAAAAGTGGATATTTTCCACCGGGCACATACGCCCCTACCCGATTAATGGGTATATTTTTATGCCCCAAAAACACGCCTGGCAATGTTTCAACTTCTACATCTTTGATAGATTCTCGTTGAATTTGAGCAAAATTTCTGATTTGCGTTTGGGCAAAAGTAATGTCATCAATTACTTGTTGTGGCAAACTGGCAATAATGGTTTGGATTTGTTCAGCCGATAATTTAAAACTTTCGGGCGACCAATTATCTAATTTTTTAGAGATGGCTCTGACGGCAGCATCGCCATTTTCTTTTATTTCTTGAATAAAATTTTCAACGGCAGTTCTCACTTGCCTGTCGTTGGTTTCGGCCTCAAACAATGCAATGGCCTCTTTGATGATTCTTTTCATAATTTTTGTTTTGCAAAATTCAGCCCTTCTACGATTTATACACAACGGAAATTGATTATCAGATATTGGTTATTGGTAAATACCTGTCATTCAGAAGATTAGAAAAATATAAAATCCCAAAACCATTTTCATTTGAGTATATACAGAATTAAACCTTATAGATTTTGACTTTG
>JBEEMZ010000053.1:0-21926 GCA_041192405.1 Bacteroidota bacterium
GCGTACTTGTGCAAAACCATCGCCCCCCGTTGTACAACTCTCATGACGAACGCCTTGAGTGTCAATTTTAATGGAATCGGGTGCCGTGATGATAAAAGAGGTGTCAATTCGACAGTTATCGGCATCTCGTGCGGTCAAAGTGTAAGTGCCACCCGCCAAGCGATTGACCACTGAAGTTGGTGAATTTGTAATCGGTGTACCGACATTGTTTGACCATGTAAAGGTATAAGGGGTGCGCTCAGTGCCACCATTGGCAGAAGCGGTTACATTGATAACGCCATTATTTTGACCCGCACAAGTGACATTGCCTTTAATGACGCTCAAGGCTAATTGTCGTATCAAACCGATTGTGAATGAATCTTTAACTTGACAATTGTTATTGTCGGAAACGGTTACATAATAAGTGCCTGGTGCCAAATTGGTAATCGAATCTTTGAGTCCACTATGTTGGACGGCATTGCTCCATTGAAAGACGTATCTATTATTTGGAATCGTACCACCTGTGACGGTATTGAGCCGCGCAATACCGCTATTTACGCCGATACAAACGGCATCTTCACTATTTTTATTGGTGATGCGCAATGGTGGTACGCCAATGGTTCCCGTCAAAGGATAGGTACAGCCATGTGCATCGGTCACGGTTGCGCTATAATTTCCTGCCCGTAAACGACTGATGGAGGCGCCAACAGAGTCTGCTGAATTAGACCAACTAAACCGATAGGGTACTGTACCGCCCCCTGTGCTTAAAATTCTAAGAGCCCCCGTCGTATCGCCAAAACATCTAATATTTGTGGTGCCTAAGGTCGCAAAAAGTTGTGCAGCTGGTTCGCCAACGGTTGCACTGGTGATTTTAAGGGATCCAAAACCATCTCTAACGGTTACGGTATAAGTTCCAGTTGCCAAACCGCCGATAATAAGCGAATCGCCTATCCGTTGAATATTGCCATTGCCATTTGCGCCGCTGGGTCCCGTCCAGTTATAAGTAAACGGAGCGTTTCCCCCGATGGTATAAACAACAATACGACCATTAAACCCGCCATTACAAGGCACACTATCCGCCCGCGAGCTGACTGCAAATACGCGATTGCCGATGAATACCCCGCCATTGCGCGTCGTTACGCCCATTCTTCGATTGAGTGGGTCAATATTATTGTAAGTTACTTCAATTGGATTGAGTGTATCCGAGATTTTGACATCGGCGAAACTACCTGTCGAGCCTAAGGTTTCAAAACAAAGTTCAAATAAGGCAGTACTATCAGCTCGTATCGCGCCTGGTATCGCCGTATTCCAAGACATGGTTAGAATGCCAACTGCTGTATTCGAAAAGGAAGCCGCACTTATATCGGGCAAGTTGTAATTGCGTGAGCCGACGTATCTCAAGAGCGTTTGATTAAAAGTGAAATTGCTTTCCATCGAAATAATGCTATTGAAACCTTTTGCAGCAAATTTAACACAAGCGGTGTCGCCTTGTCGTGGAACGGTATCGTTCAAAACCATCAATTGAATCACAGGGAAGTGCATCGTAAAACTTCTATCACAACTTTTGCCATCGGTTATCGTAATCGTGTAAGTGCCTGCTTGTGGCACGCTGATACTGACGGTGCTATTATGCCGTGCCGCACCACTTGTTACGGAGCCAAGTATTGCGTTACTGGAGGTTCTTTGAACGGTAATCGTATAATTAGAGGTGCCGTCGTATTCAGATAGACCGCCTGATACGTTGAATTGCCCCGTGAGCGTACCATAATTATAGGCAATATTTTTTTCAATGATTTTATTCAAATAAACGACGCTAAACGTATCTCCTGGCGTTGGAATGTCGCGTACATTCGCATTGATACAAGAGGTAGAGGCTCCGCCGCCTTCAAACTGCCTTACTGCAAAATTATCTACGGTGATAGGCGCGAAATAGAATTTTTTTGGACGATAATTGTTGAATTGCCGTTGCAAATTCCCATTATTCTTGAAGTTGAGATTCCCGCCAATCGTCCCGCCTGCTACCCAGAAACCTTCTGTTGGTGAGGTCGTCGTAGCGTCTGTTGCATTGACATAGATAGGTTGACCATTCAAACACCCGTCGGTCCGAAATGCTACAAGCGTTTGTCCTGAAATGGTTGGTGCACAGTCATAAAACGCGTAAATGATGCCAGGAGGCGTTGCTGGAACGGGGTCGTCGGTCAAGTTTTGATTGCCTTGATGCACGACCACTAAGCTATCGCCTGCACATAAAAAATGTTTATCATTCGATTTCGCCCCTACGCCTAAGGATCGCACGGTGGAACCTGCGTATTGGTTAGCACAGGATTGTGGAGTCAGTCTTCGAGGTGCAGTCGAGTTTACCCGAATTTGCTCGGGTAGTTGCGCCAAGAGTTCCCCACTTAGGGACACGATGGCGGAGCATGTCAGGACGGAAAGTAACCTTTTTAACATCTGAGTTATGCGGATTTTGGATTTTCCCATTGCGAATGATGAAGGAGGAAGGAGGAAGGAGGCATTTTCACAAATTCATCATTCATCATTCGTCATTTATCATTCATCATTTAAATTTACGGTTTGTTCCGAGCTGATTTGTTTTGATATTCAATCGGACGTGCGTTTTTAACGTCTGTTAATTCTTTTTATTGCATTTTTAAACGTAGGAAATGATGAATGTACACTACTTAGTTATTAATGTTATAATATGTTTTTTTTCGCATGTTTTTTCCGAATGTGTTTTCCCGCAGATTCTCGCTGATTTTCTTTTGGAGTCTTTGCTGCGAAAATCTGCGGGAAAAAACATTCGGTAAAAAAGATATTATAATTTTAACAACTCAGGAGTCTATAATCAATGATAAATATTTGTAATGGTTCAAGATTCATCATTCAATTAAAGTTTGCGCATTTTAACACTTTGGATTATGCCATTCGGCTTCCGCAAGGTCACAATATAAGAGCCACTTGAAATTTTTTCCATTGGAATCGTTAAAATGGTTTCCTCCAAAACGGAATAATGTCGTTCATAAACGACCTTACCAGCCATGTCCGTTAGGCGTAAATCAAATGTAGTATCAGGGATTTGGTTGAAAATTATTTGCATTTCGGTTTGAACAGGATTGGGCGCAATGACAAACGCATTTTTGCTATTGCGCGCTCCGTTTTGAATCGAAATCACTTTTGAGTATTTGTAAAAACCATCTATTTCTTTGATTTTTAAACGATAATATTGAACATTTTGTTTTAAAGTAAAATCTGTAAACCTATAAAATTGTGGATCAATCTTATTCTTTGCCTCTACAAATCCTATTTTTTCAAATGTTTGTGTTCCGTTTGTCATTCCATAAGAACACTCAATTTCAAAACCGAATATATTTTTTTCTTGTGCCGTCTCCCAATTTAACAAAATGGATTTATTTTCCAACCCGCCCGAAAAATTCAATAATTCCAATGGCAACGCTACAGAAGGCATCGAACCCGCGCCAAAACTCGAAAACCCTGTATTGAAAGTCGCTGTAATATAAGACAAATTGGATTTGGATGCATCATCATTCATTTGATAGGAAATAGTGCCGCCATCTGTGGGATTTGCAGGCGTAACATTTAAAATATTGCCACTACATTTGGCAATGCACCCATGATTTTTCCAATCTTTATGCGTATAATCTTCCCACGCGCTCACTTCTGCCTCTGTAAAGTATAACGTAATTTGATAATTACCCGATGCATTATTAGTCGTGGGGGTAATTTGAAACGTTTTTGGCGTAATCGCTTGCGAAGCGACATTACTCGTAAATGGTTGAGGCACAAGCGATTGCGCACTACTCCGTGTCACTGCAACGCTCGTACAGCCGTAATCATGCGCCGATAAATTTTTAATCCGCGCCATCACTTGACCGTCTGTCGAGGAATAACAATAAACATCCGCATTCGGACCCAAATAGACTTGTGCCGTTTCCATATTTTGTTCAACAGAAGCCGTTGACATAGGCATTTGAGTTGCCAAAGTGGTCGTAAATAAACCGCGTCCATGCGTTGCAGCGACTATCGTATAATCCGAATTTCTATATTTCAACATATCTACGCGCACTTTCGCCATGCCCGAATGATTACTCACCCAATTCGTGCCCGAACCATTTAACTTATCGGTGCTGAAAACGCCTAATTCTGTCGCAAGCAACGCTTGAGCGTTATTCAACGGATTAAATATGCCCCAACGAACAGGAATATCAGGCAAATCACCTTCCACCGCATTCCAAGTTGCGCCGCCATTCGTACTTTCGTACACGCTAATCACGCCATAATTGGAAACTGTCACCAATAAATGATTTGAATTGCCTTTTTCAACATCAATACTTGAAATATAACCGCCAAAATAAGTGGCACTTGGCAATAGAGCAATGGTCGGCGTTCCATTTGGATTGATAATTTTATGCAAAGTGCCAACGGTACTGCCAATCCAAAGCGTATTAGTATTGTTCGGATCTACTTTCAACGCGCCCACTTGCCCTGTCAACCCTGTTTTTTGCACCATCGTCGAAGCACCCGTTCCACCATTCAATAAGCCGCCACTTAAAACGCCATAAGTATTAATATCATGTCCCGTATATAATAAATTATTACTATCATCGTATTCCGTTGGATTAATAAAACTGCCCGTCCAACTAATATCTGATATTGCATAAGTTGACCAATTATTATTTGTAATTCGATACTGATTGTAGATATAACTACTGATTTGCAAATTTGGATTATCTTTGTCAATATGGCAGAATGCGCCATCACCGCCCGTCACGGGTGTAGTGCTATTGATGCCTGTTGTCGTAAATTGTTGAGTACCATTATCTTGCGCGCCACCCAACATATTGTTAGAACATGCTGTTGGATGAATCGCCGCCGCATAAAATTGAGTCACATTATAATTATTATTCAACGCAGTGAAAACAGGTGTTGCATCGGCATTCGTCACGCGATAGATACCCCCATCATTGGTCACGTAAGCAGTTGCCGAACTATTAGGTACATACGTAAAACTATGTTGATCGCCATGCACATCGCTCAAACTGCTACAATCCCACCATTCGGTTAGTTGCGTCCAATTAGCACCGCCGTCCGTCGAGCGCATGATGTCAATCCCACCCGCATAAATTGTATTTTTTTGATTAGGGTCAACCGCCAGCGACAAATCATAGATTGCCTGCCCTCTCGTAAAATCAGTACTCGGCGCACTACATGCGTCTGTCCAACTCGGCAACGGGAGGCTTGTAAAAGTGGGCGAAGCCGATGTTGCATTGGTCGAGCGCAAAATGCGCCCAATACTTGAAGCATCATGCGCATTTCCTTGCGTGATGATATATATATAATTGGCATCATTTGTAGCAGGAGCAATTTCAATCCGTTGTTCATAAGCATTACTGGCAAAAATTTTAGTCCAATTGGCTCCGTGGTCGGTCGAACGATATACGCCATCTGAAAAAAACAATCCATTTGAAGTATAGATACTGCCATCTGCCCCCATTTCTAAATCGGTGTGTGTACTCCCCAAATTATCACAAGTCGTCGCCCCTCTTGCTGCCATTTTCACCATAGCCCACGAACTACCATTATCCGTAGAACGGTAAATGCCTCCTACATCACAGTAAGTAGCCCCTTGTGCGGCTGCCAAAACCGTTCCATTGCTCGTGACGACGATTTTTTGAATAAAATGCGTATGAGGAGCCGTATTATTGCCACTTCCAGGGATTGTATTGCTCAATTGCGTCCAATTGATACCGCCATCCACCGTTTTCCAAATCCCGCCGCCTTGCATCCCATCAAAATTATACCAACCTTCGCCCGTTCCAAAATACATCATCAACGGATTGGTCGGATGTTGCGCAATCGTGGTGATGGCTAAATTATTAAATTGGTCTGCATTTGCAGGACGCGCCCAAATCGGTGTAGCGGCAGAAATATCATTTGTAAACCAAAGACCGCCACTAACGCTGCCGACCCAAACTTTTTTATAGGTTGCATCATTTTTGTCGAAAAGTAAGGTACGCGTTCTGCCCCCGATATTATTGGGTCCTCGTTCTGTCCAAGCGAGATTCGATGCAGAAGCGGTGCGCAATTGAGCTTGACGCAATTCGCGCCGTTGAATCTCCTTCAACGCAGGTTGCAAACGCTCCGTCGGCACACGACCGAGTGCAGGATCTACGACTTTTTCAAATTCTTGTTGGAAATGCGCTTGGAGTAAATATTGCTTATCAGCAGCTTCCGCTTGTTCTTCAAGCATTTCTTTATTAAAAGCATTTCGGAAGACTATGCTACATGTCATGAATACCAGTCCTGTGGCGGTGGCAATAATCATTGTTTTTGCGGTCATTGTTCGTTAAGATAGGTAAAAAAAATTACACGATAAGAGAACCCTATAAATTTTGGATGAGCGAATGGATAGAACCTTGTCATAAATTGGTTTAAATCGTTTTTTTGTTGCTACACTAAATCATTGATTAATAATTATTTTTGCATATCAAATATGATGCAATATTGCCTCATCCAGACACAATTCACCTTTTTTTTTCACAATTCAATAACATTTTGTTAAGGAGTATTGAAAAAATCAAAAAGCGGCTAAAACAATTGTCTCAGCTCGCTTTTATAATTTCGTTAAATTCCGTTTCGGCAGCAATTTCCGCGTTAAAAAAAATAGAAATGAAGGGCAAAATTGCGAAATTTATCTTTACTTTTGCTCAAATTTCAGTCAAATGATGAATGATAAATGATGAATGATAAATGATAATTTTTTTAATCCATTGATTCTCAATCAATTAAAAAAATTCATCATTCATCATTAGTCTCCAAAATCCATAATATGAATCTTTTAGATATGCTTTTCGGCACAGGTTCGAAAGCACCCAAACAACCCGATGTGCGTTTTGGACGCTACACAGACTCTTATAAAATGCCTCAACAGTATGAAGCATGGGAAGCGTCCTTAGATTTTTTTGAAAAGAAGGATTATTTAAATTCGTATCTTGCTTTTTTTGAGTATCTTAGAGATGAAAAAGAAGATAATGTGAGATGGAACATTATAGATGGCACCATTGAATTTGAATTATTACAAGGTTCAAAACGTATTTCTGGTCGTTGCAATGCGCAAAATTTCACTGCCGAAGCTCAAATTGCTCATGCAGAAAAACTAAATGTTGGTTTTATGCGTCGGTTGATAGAGTCAAATTATGGTATGGATTATTCTCGATATGCGTTATCGCCTGAAAATAATCTTGTTGTGAAATTTGACACCTCTACATTGGACGGTTCTCCATACAAATTGTATCATGCATTAAAGGAAGTTGCCATCAACGCCGATAAACAAGATGACTTGTTATTGGATGAATTTACGATGTTAAAAGTATTAGATACGGGTTCTCGGCGCGAAATTTCGCAAGCACAGAAAGAAATTAAATATAACTTTATGATACAAAAAATTCAATTTGTTTTAAACGAATTGGATGCAAACCGCCCTGATGCGTCTCAACATGCAGGTATGGCGGCGTATATGTTATTGGATTTGGTGTATCGGATTGATTATTTGACGCGCCCCGAAGGTTTTGTTTTAGAAACATTAGAAATAATCAACGATTTGTTTTTTGAAAATTCCAGTAAAACGCCTTTTCAAAAAACATTGGCGATGCGGACTGCCTTTAAAAAAATACTTGACCGACCGAAAGAATTGATTTTCAAAGAGTTATATGAAGTTAAGGCAACTTTCGGCGTTATCAAACCCGCGCCTTATGAGCATTTAATGAGCTTAATTGATGGTGAAATAAAAAGTTTGGAAGACGATGTTACAGTCAAACATCCGTATTTAGGGGTTGCCGTGCCGAGTTATATTGTAGGCAGTTGTTTATTTTTGCACGCGTTGCCACGCCCGATTCGGGAATTATTAGAATTATTCTATCGGGTAACAGAATCTGATTATTTTAAGGATTTAGGATTTACGCCCGCTTATTACAATGCGAAAATGAATACTTTTGATAAAAAAGCATTGGCAACCACCATTAAAAAAATAAAAGATAATAATAAGGTCAAATATCCAAATTTAAATCCAGATTTGCGCCTTTTGAGTTATGATTCTTTGTCAGACTTCGCCCTATCTTATTTGGTTTTGCTTAAAAGTATGGACATTTCATAATACTCAAAATCACAACTTCCAGAGAAGTGAAAATTTCAAAATATGATTTTTTTGCAAAAAAATTTATATTTTAACATTTTCACTTCTACCTCCTCTTGCGGTGTGCCCTCATTCACAAATCCACAAACCTGAGTCGTAAGATATATTGCGTTTTTTAAAATTACGGTTAATTTATCTATAAAAATTTTATAAATAACGTTTTTAACAAAACAAAATATTAATAATACTAAAAAAATAAATACATTGTTTGGTATTGACATTTGAACAAAAGTCACCTACCTTTGCAAAAATTATTTTTTTGGAACTAAACCCTTATTTAATCAATGAACAAACGGTTTATACAAACATTCTTATTGAGTGGCGTTGTATCAGTAGGTCTGTTGCAAGCGCAACATGGTCAAACATCTTATGCACGCCTCGAAAGTTGTAACAATACTTACGGCAGTGCGCCCGTAAAAGAACGTTACGTGTCGGACATTTTCACCAATATTAAAACTTCGACCGTTGAATACGGCGCAGCAATTGGTTTTAGTGGCACGATTCAGAAATTATCGTTAAAAATTTATGAGCCGTCCGAGCCTACAGATGATGTTACAAAACGCCCTGTGATTATTTTGGCACATGGAGGCAGTTTTGTTGGCGGTGCAAAAGAACAATTAGACCCTTTGTGCATTGCTTACACGCGAAAAGGCTATGTTTGTGCTTCGATTGACTATCGTTTAATCCCGTTTACAGGTGCTGCACCGACTGAAAAACAATTAGCGATTGCACCTTTTTTTGCCTCTCAAGATTTAAAAGCGGCGGTTCGTTTTTTCAGAAAAAGTGCTGCTGGAACGAATCCTTACAAAATAGATCCTAATTTTATTGCCGTTGGCGGCATTTCAGCAGGTTCGATTGCTGCTTTGATAGCCACTTATTTAGATGAAAAAGATGCAATTACGCCAGAATTACAAGGATTATTGGCATCTATCGGCGGTATTGAAGGCGTGAGTGGCAATGTGGGCTATTGTTCCAAAGTTAAAGCGGTCTTAAATTTATCGGGCGCGTTGCCAACGCCCACATGGATTGGTATTTGGGATGTGCCACTCGCAAGTTTTCACGGAACAGCAGATGCAACCGTTCCAGTTGACTGTGGTTTAATTGGCACTACGCCTGCTTGCGGAAGTCGTGCATTGAGTCGTTGGGCAACACGGCAAGGGACGCGCAACTGGTTTGTGCCTGTGAAAGACGGCGGACACGATGAATTGTATATCAACCCCAAATATGCAGGCATTCTGCAAGGTTTCGTGTATGGAAGTGCTATCTTTTTAAAGTCTGTTTTCTGTCCTTTTGGCTACGCGCCTGAAAAAAATGCAGCTTTGGCAGAAGCCACTTCACCGATGCGCGTTTATCCGAACCCGTCAACAGACCAAATGACGGTCGAAATGGAAGCAAATGTTGCGAATACACCATATCGTATGACGATTTTAGACGCGATGGGGCGGCAATTGCGCACGTTTCAATCGCAAAACGAATCACAAATTGTTTTAAATAAAAATGATTTTGGTTTAGGATTATTTTTCCTTCAAGTGCGTTTTGAAAACGATGTGTTACCAAGCATCACGCGCAAAATTGTATTTGAATAGATTGTGTTTCCTACGGAATGACAAGCCTTTTTGTCATTCCGTAGGAAACATAATCTATTGAAACCAAGTAGAATACATAACATAATTATTCGCAATGCGTTCAATAGTATCTTTGAACGTTTCGATAGGCAACGGTTTGACCTTCCTCGCAGGTACACCTGCATAAATCCACCCACTTTCAAGGTGCATTTTTTCAGTGACAACTGCACCTGCGCCAATTAAAACATTCGCCTCAACCACTGCTTGATCCATCACAATCGCACCCATGCCAACCAACACATTATCATGAATCGTGCAGCCATGCACAATCGCCCGATGTCCGACGGAGACATTATTGCCGAGCGTCGTGCCACATTTCAAATAAGTTGCATGTAATACCGCGCCATCTTGAATATTCACTTTATTGCCCATGCGTATAAAGTTGACATCGCCGCGAATCACCGCTTGAAACCAAACACTACAATCATCGCCCATCACAACATCACCTACAATCGTTGCATTTTCTGCAAAAAAACAATTATGCCCCCATTTCGGGTTGACATTTTTAACTGGAAGGATTAAAGCCATTTTATTTTTTTATAAATTATAAATTATTGATTTTGAATTATTTAGACTTATTTTTTAACCAGACGACCATTGGCATTTCTTTCGCATCGCCCACCCATTTACTTTTGGCGTAACTCCCCAACAGAATATCCATTTTGCCATCGCCATCCAAATCGCCCACATCCATGACCAACCATTTTCCCTTATTCGCATGTTCAAAAGTTGAAATATCAAAAACATTATTGCCCTTATTTTCAAAAAACAAAAAACCTTGATATGGCAACTGATTCACATTAGGAAAAAAAGCAATAATTGCCATATCTAAATCGCCATCTTTATCAAAATCTGCCGTCATTACCTTCGACGCGCCATAAATTGGATAAAAATACTGCTCTTGAAAGCGATTTTGCCCCTCATTGATGAAAATCCGAACGCCATGATACGGTTTTAAAATCATGGAGAAATCCGCATTATCGCCATTCGTATAAACAATATCTGTCATGCCATCGCCATTCATATCTGCTAATTCCATATAACTCGACCCATAAACAGGCGGAAATTGCAAAACGATTTCTTCGTTAAAAACGCCATTGCCTTGATTGTAAAAAATCGAAATCTCCTCTCGCGCTTGACACATCAAAACCACAATATCCATTAAACCATCTTGATTCATATCTCGAATCATCGTATTTCTGGCACCAGGAAGTGGTTTTAAAATATTTTCTTGATGCGTTTTGCCATCATACCAAGCCAATTTGCCCAACAAATTACCATAATTGCATATTAGATAATCTTCAATACCATCTTGATTCAAATCAGCAACCGACAAATGAACAGGGCGTTGCAACGAATCAACCAAATTTGTTGAAACATTTTGTGCCGAATATTTAGAAAATTTACCTTTACGGGCTTCATTCGGATCCATAATGCCCATTTGTAATAAAAATTTATCTTTATTTTGAAGAAAAACATCGGAAACAGGACTTTCAATGCGCATCGAATCTATTTTTTTAAATGCAGTGTTATAATTTTCAACAAAAAGTTTATTTCGGTGTCCAATATAAAAAGAATGATTCAACGTATCTATTTTCAATATGCTGATATAAGGAATTTCCGTATTTGAAAGCGTTTTAACCTCAAAAAAAGGCAATTTGGACGAAATTGGAGCTTTTTGAACTTGTTTTGGCAACGAATCAGGTGCTTCTGTGGTGTAATAATCCACCATTTTTTGCCAATCCGCTTGCGCTAACATCGGTTTTGAAGCATACATACTTGTTTTGAGCATGGCAGAAATATCATCGGGTGACATTTGAAACATTTTATCGTGTATGGGTCGCATGCCCATAAAAAAAGCCATTTCAGGCAAAATGCTTTTTGTCCAAGTCTTTTTGTCTAACAAATCGGGAGTAGGCTGCAAATGACAACTGCCACAATACAAAGTCGCCAATTCCTTACCTGATAGATTTGAAGGTTTGGGAGGCGCGTTTGCTTCAGAACCACATGCGCATAAAATATTTACAATCAATAAATTAAGTATAATTCTTTGTAACATTTGAAATCTATTTGTATAAATGATGGTTCATTGTACATAAAGCACTAAACAATTAGGGCAATTTCGCGGCTGAAAAAAAATCAAATTTGCATCGCTAAAGGCGAAGCAGTCGTAACAATCGTTACATTGTTTTTCAGCGCGACCTTTTGCGCACTGACTCCAACAGAATACAAAAACAAACTGAAAAACAATAATTTTTTCATGTAAAAATAGGTAATTAAGATTTTAACAAAATGAGAATTGAAAAGCAAAAGACGCTATTTTTGACAAAATTTCAACATTTTCTATTGAAAAAGAAAAAAAAAATCTATTATTGACACATTTTTATCGCATTTTTATCGCATTCTGACGGAAATACACCTTTTTTTCCAAAAAATCAGCGCAATTTTGCAAAAAATTTGATTTATGAAAGAAACGATTCACATCATCGGCGCGGGCATCGGCGGACTCACAACGGCATTGACTTTAAAACAAAATGGTTACAAGGTGCGCCTGTACGAGTGCGCGACAGCTATCAAACCTGTTGGCGCGGGCATTGTGCTTGCGAGTAACGCGATGCAAGTTTTTCAAAAACTCGGGCTTCAAGGCATGTTAGAAAACGCAGGTCATAAAATCCATGAAATGCACCTAACCGATGAGCAAATCAATCCTTTATCCATAGCAGATTTAACTTATTTTGAAAACAAATATAGCGTTACAACTTTAGCCATTCATCGCGCTGATTTGCAGCGCATTCTCGCGGAAACCATTGGTTTTGAACATATTATGTTTGGAAAACGGTTGGCTACCATTTCCCAAAAAGAAAACCTTTATCATTTAAATTTTGAAGATGGCAGCACAACTGAGGCGAAAATTGTGATTGGTGCAGATGGCATTCATTCAAAAGTTAGGAATCAAGTTTTTGGTGAAACGAAAGTTCGCAATGCGCAACAACCCTGTTGGCGAGGTGTTTGCGACATGGTTTTGCCCGAAAAATACCTCAACAAAGGGCATGAAGCATGGGGACGCGGCAAAAGATTTGGTTTTTTTCAAATCAATGCGCAAAAAGTGTATTGGTTCGCGCTGATAAATCAGCCCAAAGCAATGCCGCAAAAAGTGGATTTATTAGAATGGTTCAAAGATTTTCATCCCGATATTTTGAATATTATTTCAAAAACCCTTGATAATCAAATCATTATGAATGACATTATTGATTTGAAACCAATTTATCATTGGCAACAAGAAAATATTTGTTTGGTTGGAGACGCGGCACATGCAACGACTCCAAATTTGGGTCAAGGCGCGTGTCAAGCCATTGAAGATGCTTACACATTAGGCAAATGTCTTGAAAATACGAATGATATACAATACGCTTTTCAACAATATGAGCAAAAGCGCATGAAAAAAGCGCATTTAGTGGTCAATATGAGTTGGCAAATGGGCATTTTAGCACATTTAGAAAATAGAATTGGGGTTTGGGTCAGAAACAAAATGTTGCAGCACGTCCCAAAATCTTCTAATTTTAAATTGATGGAGCAATTGGCTCAATTAGATGAATAACCTATTCAAAACTAAAAAATTTGAATAAGAAAAATTAAAAATCATTGCGGTTCCGTTCAAAAAAATATGTGTTGAAACATTTGGTTCCTTCGTTCAAGGCAATTACCTTTGATTACCATTGCAAACACACACGGACATAAAAGACATAGTTTGTTGATAATCAATCGTTTTAAGGCAATTATCTTTGATTAAAAATTGATGAAAATGGAAAAAATAATCATTCATTATGGGATTCAAGGAAATGGAATGCGTTTTAATTTGAGTCTTGGTAGCTACAAAGCAATAAAAACGCTCTTTCCTGATGCGCAACCTGCCAAAGGATTGTTTGTAGAATACGACTTTCGCACTAATTTTGCGGAGTATCATCCTCATTTGGAAAATTATGTTTTCCCCGCCTTGCTTGGCTTGGCAAATATCGGTGATTTGAAAACCATTCGACGCATCGAATTTGTGCGGACTTTAAAAGGAGAACCAACCTACATTATTGAACAAAAACAACCAGAAAATGACTCCAAAATTCAACCTGTATCTGGGTAAAGCAGGGCAATTTGCTTCAATGTCCTATTTTTTAATGCGCGGCTGGAATGTTGCTATTCCAGAGGTAGATGTCGGTGATGACCTTTTTGTAGTAGATGACAAAAAAGGCTTTTTTTTTCGCGTTCAAGTAAAGACTTCGCAAGCAATTGAGCGCGAAAATGGGTACAGTGTGCGGTTCAATGTACCTTTGGAGCAGTTAGAAAACGCGATTGACCCTGAGATTTATTACGTTTTTATGATAAGTCGCAATGGCGTTCAAAACCCGATTCACTTCATCAATCCATAATTGCATCCCTTCATTTGTCCAATGCGTTTCATTTTTAGCATAAACCATCGTAGGATTTTTTTTGAAAATGGCATAAATATCAATCATCGGTATTTTCAAATCGGGATGTTTTTGAATTTTCGGAATCAATTGATTATAAGCAAATTGCGCATCCACAAGATGCACAGGATTCGGAATCACGCTCAAATACACTTCTGAAAAGCCTTTTTCAAGGTAAAAAGTACGGATTTCATTCAAACGATTCACCAAAATCTGCAATTCATCGTCCAAAATCGGGAAATTGGAAGCAAGGCTTTGTTTTCCATCTACTGTTTCCGTCAAAACCAAATATTCGCCATTGCCTACAACCGTCACCACAGGCGGCACTCGATTGAATAATTCATGCGTCAAACTTGCGCGTGCTTCCCAAAGCGGTGTGAATGTTTTGTAATCAAATAAGTTAAATTCTAAATTTTGATTAATATGTGGGTTGAAAAAATGCTTTTTGAGGCTTGCAAGCGTCATTTTTTCAGCAATAGAGGGTTGATTTGTCGGTTTTGGAGGCAATCCAAAGTTAAAATGCTTCATCCAACCCAAATTATTGCCCCGAATCCGAACATATCGCTCTACGGTTTCAATAATTAA
The DNA here is from genome assembly GCA_041192405.1 of Bacteroidota bacterium. GTDB lineage: Bacteria > Bacteroidota > Bacteroidia > Chitinophagales > Saprospiraceae > JAAFJT01. The sequence continues at coordinate 14,859 of JBEEMZ010000053.1, forward strand.
AATATTTGTTTTTTGACTATCCAATTGAATGTACGGTGAACCGCCATCCCAAAGTGATTGGGTCAATTTATGTACTCCGCAAAATGCACTTGTATCAAAACGACCTTGCACATAACTGTCATTGAGCGTATAAAGGTCAATATTCTTTGGTTTATTACAATTATTTGGTTTAAAATTTGGATTCCAAGCTTCTTTGCCAAATTTTTTCAAATAGGTGAAATGATATAAATCGCCCACACGTTGTCTGCTTGTTGGGAAAAAAGTCTTGCTTTGAGTGCGGAAATTCATAATCCATTCCATCCACTCAGGCGAAAGGCTGACCACATTTATCACCAATAAAGTGATGATTAAAATCCATGATATGAGGCGTAATCCGAATTGTTTCATTGCTGTTTAGAATTTTTTGAATTAGGAGTTGAAGTGAAGGATTTTGAAGGATTCATTTTTGAGATTCAAAAGATTGATTTTTCTAATCCTTTGAATCCTAAAAACCTCATAAATCCTAATTCAAAATTGAAAATAAATGAATTGCGTTTGTCCAAAGATGCCAAATAAATAGCAAAATAATACGCTAATTGCAAAATAAATCCAAAATAATGGGTTATTTGGCGAAATTTTAAGGTTATATTTTTCAAAAAGCAATAATCCAATGATTAAGCCAACTGAAAAAATCATTTCTGCGCGGTTCAAAGGCGATTGAATCGGGTGTCCAATTGAGATTTTAATAATTACTTTTCGTAATATCAGAACTGCTTTATCAACTGTCTCGGCACGGAAGAATATCCACGTTAAGCAAATGAGTAGAAAAACAACTATTTTTTTTAACCAAACGATTGGAAAATGCAATTTCCAATGATTCAACATCCGTTCAATGATTAAATAAAAGCCATGTAACGCGCCCCAAATTAAGAAATTCCATTTCGCTCCGTGCCATAATCCACTGATTATGAACACTATCCATATATTAAAAATCCATTGTGTGATTCCAACTCGATTCCCTCCCAATGGAATATACACATAATCCCGAAACCAAGACGATAAGGAAATATGCCAGCGTTGCCAGAATTCTGTTACGGAATTTGCCAAATACGGCGCCTTAAAATTGGTCATCAATCGAAATCCCATCACTCGTGCCGCCCCAATGCCAATATCCGAATAGCCAGAAAAGTCGCAATAGATTTGAAACGCATAAAAAATCGTCGCTATCGCAAGCGATAAACCATTCGTCCCATGCGGATCCGCGTAAGCAGCATCCACCACCATCGCTAAACGGTCGGCAATGACCATTTTTTTGATGAAACCTTGCAACATCATCGCCAATCCGCTTTTAATGCGCTCCCAATCAACAAAATGTTGTGCTCGAAATTGATGTAAAACATTTTGGGGTCGCTCTATCGGTCCCGCAACCAATTGTGGATAAAACATTACATATAATGCGTAGATGCCAAAATGTTTTTCAGCCTTCTGTTGCCCGCGATACACCTCAATCGTGTAACTCATCGCTTGAAACGTGTGGAACGAAAGTCCAATCGGCAAAGCGATTTTCAAAAAAGGCAACGCATTGTTGATTTTGAATATTTGTAAAAGGTCGGTTAAGTTTTGATTGAAAAAATTATAATATTTGAATAATACTAATGTGCCAATATTGATAAACAGGCTGACAAACAAAAATATTTTTTTATAATGGATATTTAATTGATTTTCAATGAGTAATCCTGCTCCGTAATCTATCACAATGATAAATGCAAGGATTAAAATGTACATTGGAACAAAGATCATATAAAAATAGCAACTCGCTATCAATAGCAAAAACCATCGCCAACGATGTGGAATTTCAAAATAAAGCAACGTGATAATCGCAAAAAAAAGTAAAAATTGTAAGGAATTGAATAGCATAATGCAATTTTTTGCTGCAAATTACACGCATTTCTATGAATTTTTATTCATAATTGGTTCAAAAAATGTATATTTAACCTAATTTTTGAAGTGTTGTATTTTAGGGAACTATTTTTGAATAAAAGGAGTTATTCAAACAGACCATTCAAAAAAAAATATTTCAAAAAGCAAGCAATTTTAGGTAATTTTAACTTAGATTTGTATTGATTTGGAGGATTTCATCAAAATCATCCAAAAACAGTACTCCGAAACTAAATCCGATAACCAACATCTATCAACTGTCCTTAATTTTAAATCCAACACGTCGCAATGACAATGAAAACAACTCAATTTGTTCGTTTCATGGTTGCCTCTGCCGCAGCCGCCGCACTCGTCTTGTACACGGGCGCATGCAAACGGCAACAACTTGTTGCCAAAAAGATGACTGCTGCACAAGCAAGTTACGTTTATGCGTACACCGCAGGGGCGGTTTCTAAGGAAACGCCGATTCGGGTGCGCTTTACGGGCCCGTTAGTGGCTTCGGATAAGGTTGGCACAGCGGTCGAAAATGGCGTTTTGTCTGTGAATCCTTCGTTGGAAGGCAATGCGATTTGGGAAGACGACCGCACGATTCGATTTATTCCAACGAAATCGTTTGAATCGAATGGCTCGTATTTGGCAAAAGTTAAATTGACTAAATTGTTCAAAAATGTGCCAACAGATGCGGAAATTTTTGAATTTGATTTTAAAACGCGTAGCCTTCATTTCGATGTGGAAACCGATGGCATCGAACCTGAAAATGCCAATGATATGGCGGTGCAACAAGTCACAGGTACGATTATCGCTTCCGACCCGACTGATAATAAAGTGTTGGAAAAAGTTTTAGCAGTCGAACAAAATGGTAAAACATTGGTTGTCAATTGGTTACATAGTGAGAATAATCATCGTTTTATTGCTAAAGGCGTTCAACGAACTTCTTCCGAAGGCGCAGTCAAAGTGTCTTGGAATGGTAAAAATCTTGGTGCCAATGCAAGCGGTAGTCAAACGGTTGAAGTGCCTGCGCTTGGCACATTCAAAGTGACTTCTGCAAAAGTCAAACATGATGCAGAGCAATATATTCAAATTCATTTCAGCGACCCTGTGAATGCGACGCAAGATTACAAAGGACTCATCACTTTTAATGGCGAATCGAGTACCGATATGCGTTTTAGCGCGGATGGCAACAATATTAATGTGTATCCTACCACTAAAAAATCGGGTAAACAATTGTTGAATATGGCGGCGGGTATTAAAAGTAATACGAATAAGACTTTATCTGATGTCAAACCTTGGACATTGGAATTTGACCAAGATAAACCGAAAGTTAGAGTATTGGGGCGCGGCGTGATTATGCCAAGTAATGATGGTTTGCAATTCCCATTCGAAGCCATTAATTTGAATGCGGTTCATGTGGAAGTGTTTAAAATATTCAATAACAACGTTTTACAGTTTCTACAAACGCATGATTTGACGGGCGGCAGATATTCTTTGGAACATGTGGGGCGCGTGATTTTGCAAAAAAGAATTCCATTATCTCAATTAAATCCTGGTGCGAAATCAGACCGATGGACGCGTTATGCAGTGGATTTATCGAAATTGATTAAGGCTGACCCACAAGCGATTTATCAAATTCGGATTGGTTTCAAAGAAATGGATACCAATATGGCGTGCAAAAAGGCGAAAGATGAAACGGCTGGCATGGCAATAAATCAAGAAATTGACCCCGATAAGGATGATTTTAAATCCATTATGGATTATTACGGCGAAAGACATAACGGAGATGATGATGCGGCATCGCCTTGTGGCAACAACTACGATATATATGGTTCGGGTAAATTTATCAGCCGCAACGTGATTGCTTCTAATTTGGGCATTATCGCAAAACGGGGTAATGATGGTTCAACTTTCGTGGTCGTCTCCGACCTTTTGACGACGGAACCCAAAAAAGATGTTAAACTTGAATTTATTGACGGGCAAAATCAAATCTTAGCGACAACGGTTACAGATGCGAATGGAACGGCGCGAGTTGAGGTCAAAGGCAAACCGTATATTGTCATTGCGCGAGTGGGCGATCAACAAGGTTATTTGCCGATTTCAGATGCTAACTCATTGAACCTCAGTCGTTTCGATGTTTCGGGCGATAAAGCGCAGAAAGGTTTGAAAGGTTATTTGTATGGTGAGCGCGGTGTTTGGAGACCAGGGGATTCCTTGTTTTTGAACTTTGTTTTGGAAGATAAAAATGCGAAATTACCTGATAATTATCCGATTCAATTGGAATTGTATGATTCAAAAGGCATTTTGCAACACCGTTCTACGGCGATTCAAAATATTAAAAATTTATATCCGTTGCACATTGCAACGCGCCCTGACGCGCCTACGGGCACTTGGCGCGCTGATGTAAAAGTGGGTGGTGCAACGTTTTCACAACCTGTTAAAATTGAAACGGTTAAACCGAATCGCTTAAAAATTAATTTAGATTTTGGCAAAAAAGTGATTGCCGCAGGCGAGGAAAAATTGAATGGCACATTGCAATTGAATTGGTTACATGGCGCGGTTGCGAAAAATTTGAAAGCCAAAGTAGAAGTGGTTTTGAATTCGGTTCCAACCAAATTTGATAAATATAAAGAATATGTATTCGACGCGCCGACAAGAAGTTATAAAGCAGAACCACAAGTTGTTTTTGATGCGGCGGTGAATGAAAATGGTTTGGCAAATGTCAGTGGTTCGTTGCCCAAAGCGACAAATGCGCCTGGTAAGATGAAAGCGGGTTTCAAAATCCGTGCTTTTGAAGCGGGTGGTGATTTTAGTTCGGATTATATGGTGGTGGATTATTCGCCGTTTCAAGCGTACACGGGCATTAAGATTACCAAAAATAAATATGGTGAAAAGCGTTTTGATTTGAATAAACCAAGTAATGTGCAAATGGTTTGCGTAGATAAAGAGGGTAAACCATTGGCTAACAGGACTTTAGATGTGAATGTTTATCGGGTTGATTGGCGTTGGTGGTGGGAAAATGGGGGCGATGACCAAGCCGATTTTAGTTCTGGAACGGTTAAAAAGATTTTGCAACATGAAACCTTGCGCACCGACGGTAATGGTCTTGCAACGCTTTCTGCGAAACCTGAAACTTGGGGTCGTTATATGGTGTTCGTGACGGATGCGGTCAGCGGTCACTCGACGGGTGATTTCTTTTACGCGGGCTATCCTTGGGATGACGATGAGGAGGGCAATGATCAAAGTCGCAATGCGGCAGCGATGTTGAATTTTTCTGTCAACAAACCAAAATTTGCGGTTGGCGAGAATATTGAGCTGAATATTCCGACCGCAGAAGCAGGTAGAATTTTAGTTTCGATAGAAAATGGTTCAAAAGTATTGAGTTCTGAGTGGATTTCAGTGAAAAGTGGTGGGATGACCAAATATGCTACTAAAGCAACGGCGGAAATGGCTCCGACGGCTTATGCGTTTATTTCGGTGGTTCAGCCGCACAATCAAGTGAAGAATGATTTGCCGATTCGGATGTATGGCGTAGAACCGTTACATGTAGAAGACCCAAAATCGCGTTTAGAACCCATTGTAAAATGTCCTGATGTGCTGAAACCAGAGGAAAAAGTCACGATTGAAGTGAGTGAAAAGTCTGGAAAAGCAATGGCTTATACGATTGCGATTGTGGATGATGGTTTATTAGATTTGACGCGTTTCAATACGCCGAATCCGTGGAATGTGTTTTACGCACGGGAAGCATTAGGCGTTCAAACCTTTGATTTATATGACCAAGTGCTCGGTGCACAAGGCGGACAAATGGAAAGAATTTTGAATATTGGTGGTGACGGCTTTGCTAAACCTAAAAATGCGCAGAAAGCAAATCGTTTTAAACCTGTTGTGATGAATTTAGGGCCATTTTACACAGATGGCGGTTCTAAAAAACATGTTGTGACGATTCCGAATTATGTCGGTTCGGTTCGGGCGATGGTGGTTGCGTGTAATGGCGCGGGCGCGTATGGTTCGGGCGAAAAAACAATGCCTGTTCGGAAGCCGTTGATGGTTTTAGCGACCTTGCCGCGTGTTTTGGGCCCTGGCGAACAATTGAAATTGCCTGTCAATGTGTTTGCGATGGAGGATAAAATCAAAAATGTTACGGTCAAGGTGGAAGAAATGAGTGGTAAAGACAAGGATGGCAACAAAGACGAAAGTAAAAAGGTGATTTGGGGTGGTGAAACTTCCAAAAATATTACTTTTTCACGTCCTGGTGATGAAATTGTGTCCTTTGATTTCAAAATGAGTGACAAAGTGGGCATTGCCAAATTCAAAGTGACCGCAACGGGCAATGGCGAAACGGCAACCGAAGAGATTGAAATGGAAGTTCGGAATCCGAATCCAATGATTTCGGACGTGAAAGAAGCTGTTGTGCAAGCAGGACAATCATGGGAATTGCCTTACAACGCGCTCGGCACCGCAGGTACGAATTCAGCAACATTGGAAGTCAGTAATTTCCCACCTATAGATATGTCTCGCAGGTTGGCGTACTTGTTGGAATATCCACATGGTTGCGTTGAGCAGACGACTTCGGCGGCTTTTCCACAGATTTTTGCGGATAAAGTATTGAATCTCAATGAGGAGGATAAGAAAAAAGCGGTTGCGAACGTCAAAGCCGCGATTGATAGATTAAAACAATTTCAACATACGGACGGTGGTTTTGGCTACTGGCCTGGCGATGAAAATGTGGATACTTGGGCAACCAATTATGTCGGGCACTTCTTGTTAGAAGCGAAAGCGGCAGGTTATACGATACCACCGACGGTTTTGGAACGTTGGACAAGTCATCAACAACGGATGGCGCGGAAATGGTCGCCGCCTGTAATCAAACCAAATACCGTTGATAATGGTGAATTTTGGACCAATGAAAGTGCTGAATTGAATCAAACGTATCGTTTATATACGTTGGCATTGGCGGGACAAGCCGAAATAGGTGCTATGAACTCGTTACGCGAGCGCAAAGGTTTGACCAATGCAGCAAAATGGCGATTGGCTGCCGCGTATGCGAAATTGGGTAAATCGGATGTTGCCAAAGAAATTATTGCAAGCGCAAGTACCGAAGTGCGCAAATATAGAGAAATGTCTTATACGTATGGCTCTGATTTGCGCGACCAAGCGATG
>JBEEMZ010000054.1:0-21878 GCA_041192405.1 Bacteroidota bacterium
TCTCTCAAAAAGAGGCGTTTCTACATTAAAGTGCAGAGCTGATTGCTGAATTTTAGAACGCCCAATTTCCATAACACGCTTACTTGCAGGATTATAACCCGTATTATCCCAGAACGTTTCGGGGATAATGGTTGTATTTTTGTAAGCAGTTCCTTGATACGCGCCACTTCGATTAATAGAACCAAGATGTATTAAATCGCCGCCTATGTGAAATAACGTTTTACTTCCTTTTTTGCCCAAAGTATTGGTCAATCGAAACCAAATTTTGCCTTCCATTTCATCTCCATTTCGTTTTCCATCTTTCCACCATTTTAGTTCGTCATCAGGGGAATAAGGACGTGAATAAATACCGCCTTGAAAACCCGCTCCAGAACTCGTATAATCCTCTGCTTTATCAATTAAAATAATGTTTATAACCCCTGCAATGGCATCACTACCATATTTAACCGAAGCTGCTGTTGTTAAGATTTGAACCGCTTTAACGGACGATAGGTTAATATTCACTAAATCATTACTCTGTGTGCCGCGTCCAAAACCGCCATTGATATGCAAAATGGAAGTTGAATGTCGTCTTTTGCCATTAATCAAGACCAAAAATTGGTCGGGACCCAAACCTTTTAAAGAAGACGGTGTTACATAACGCGATCTATCAGCTACCGTCTGCCAAGTCGCGTAAAAAGAAGGCACTAAATAAACTAAGGCTTCTTCAAGCGTTTGCTTGCCCGTAGTGGCAAGTTGTTCGGCAGTGATAGTGACAATAGGTTCGCTATTATCTGCGATGGACTTATGCTTATTCGTATTTATATCTATTTCATACGGGTTATCCTTAGTGTTTTTTTCTATAATATCTGTTGATATTTTTACCTTACGAACTTCAATAAAATTTAGGTCAATATCGTCAATAAAAATAGAAATTTCACGCTCAAGTTTCGCCCATTGTATGATGCTATCAAGCGAATACTCACGGTAGCCTTGTGTGATTTTTTGTTTAATACGATCATCATTAAATGCTACATATCCTTCGAACGGAGTGCCTTGCTCATCAAATAATTTAAATTTGAAGGTAGCATTTTGAGCGTTTAATTGGACTGGTAATGTTAAGCTAATTAGGCTTATCGCAACGCTCCAAAATAATATATTGTTTTTCATTTTTAAGTATAATATTATGATATAAAATCAATTAATTTATAAAAGTAATTCTGCCATTGCAGTTATATTGACTGTTGAATAGTATGAGTTGGTCTTCTCTTCTTAATTTTACGGTTTTCAATTTGGGTAAAAACCTAAAAACATCAGAGTCTCTCAAAGCAAATTCACTTTTAAAAATAATTGCTTCAGTCTCAAAGATTACTTTAAAATTGGGTTCTCCTTGTCCATTTATGTAGTCTCCAACCTTAAATGCTTTCTTACAACTGTCACTAAGGTTATCCCACCACAAAGTTTTAATTAGTTCATAATTGCCTCTGTGATGATGTAAAAATTCTCCTGTTAGTAAGCGATTAATGGTTTCTTTTCCTTTGTCACCTGCCTTGAGATAGTGTTTGAACGCTTCGGTTAGATTTTCTTTTTTTTCGTATAACAAACCAATTAGGTATTCTCTTTTAAGTTTATCTTTGTCAGTAAGCTGCTCCATACCATTCAAATAGGATATTTCTTTATTTGCTTGTGTCGAATCTACCTTTTCTCTTATGAATTTTTCAGTCGTTTCAAGTTGCCAATAGAGTAATGATAGCACAATCCAATTTTTAGTATTACTGTTTACTGCCGAATCTTCAGGCATTAAAAAATTCTCACTTTTGAGAGTAGCTATTTCAATAAGGCTGTCTTGCTTATAGTATAGTGTGATGGTATCTTTTTTTAAAAAAAAAATTAGGCACGAAGTAGGTATTTTACTATAATTTTTTTGATAAAATTCTTCCGAAAGTTTTTTGCGAAGCTGAATGTTAGGATTATTTTTGAGATATTTAGGCTCTGTCTCTAATATTTTAAGTTTTATTAATTTGCTTTTAACCTCCATTAAACAAAAAGCAGGATCATACGTGGCAAACTTATCAGCAGCTACGAAAAAATAAAAATCAGTTTGTCCTATTGTTATTTCAGAACAAAGTAAAAAATAAAACAAATAAACTATCACCTGCCAACTCATACTTATTTGATATTTAAGTTAATAAAAAGTGCCATACTATCAATATTCGTCTCAAGAAAATCAGATTCATTGCCATTGATTTTTAACCGTCTCATCGTACCTGTCTTCGTATAACTAATTGTTATTGTTGTGCCTCCTTCTTTTGATATTAAAACTTTTTTTAATTTATTTTCCAATATATCATCTTTCTTTTTAGAATCTGCTGGTGCGATGATAAAATTGAATGTTTTATCCTTGCTTGCCGTATTAGGAATCGGTGGTGGTGTACGTTTTGCTTCGGTGGGCGGCAGTTTTGCTTCAGTGGTTGAAGCAGGCTTGCTACTAGGCGCAACCTTAGCAGCAGAAGGTTGGGGTGCGGCAGGTTGAGTAACCTTAGCACCAGCAGGCACATATACCTCCTTCACCTTGCTTATAGGGGGAGAAGGAGGCTTCACTGGAGCTATACTATGACCCGTATCAACCTTAATAGGTACAGGTATCGCGGGTTCACTTTTAGCTGGACTATCACTTTTGCAACCCTTAATCCATACCGCTACGCATACAGCTACAATTCCAATAGAATATAAATGCCATTTTTTTGATTCCTTAGGCTCTATGCCAGTTCCATTTGGTGGTACAAGAACAGGAACATCATTAGGCAACTCATTGGTGAAATCTGATAAAGCTGTTATAATGTTTTGTAACGACACCTCGAAATCTCGTCTAAGTATTTGTCCGTCACGATATTCTTCTCTAGCTCTATTAAATCGTCCGCTATTTAACTGAACCCCCTGCTTCCAGTAGTCGTCCATTCCCTCAATTTTATTTAAAATCGTTATGGCTTGGTTTATTGCACCTATTGTACCTCTATTTAACAACTGTTGAATTCTTTTTTTGTCATTCATAACTCATTATATTTAAGCTACAAATATAAAAAAAATAAAAATCATTTTCAAACAAAATCAAACATTATTTCTATAAAAAATCGAAAAGTAAAAATAAGTCAAAAAACGAATATGATTACAAAAACGACTTTTAAAACTGTCACAAATCAAACAATTATCACTATGTTCTGAATTAAACCACTTTTTTACAAATAAGCAACACCCATTTGAGAAAATTCGTGTAATTTGTGGCAAAATTTATTTGTTTAAAACCATTTTATTCTCAATGAAAAAAAACTTCCAATTTTGTCGGGCAATGCTACTCGGTATTGCAACGTTTTCCGTTTTTGCGCCTGTTTTCGGACAAAAAAACGCGGCTTTAAAAGCCAAAATGGATAAATCGGCTCAAGAAATTGAATCCAAAGTGGTGGCTTGGCGGCGCGATTTCCATCAAAATCCCGAATTAAGCAATCGGGAAACCCGTACCGCAGAAATTATTGCCAAACATTTAAAAAGTTTGGGCTTAGAAGTGCAAACGGGCATCGCTAAAACAGGGGTTGTAGCGATTTTGAAAGGCGGCAAACCAGGGCCCGTTATCGCATTACGTGCAGACATTGACGCACTGCCTGTCACGGAACGCGCTCCAATTCCGTTTGCCTCGAAAGTGCGCACGACTTATAATGGGGTCGAAACAGGTGTTATGCACGCTTGCGGACATGATACGCATACTGCCATTTTAATGGGTACAGCAGAAGTTTTGACCAAATATAAATCTGAAATTGCAGGAACTATCAAATTTATATTTCAACCTGCTGAAGAAGGTGCGCCCAAAGGCGAAAAAGGCGGCGCGGGTGTCATGATTGAAGAAGGCGTTTTGGAAAATCCAAAAGTGGAAACCATTTTTGGATTACACATTAGTGCACAAACGACAGTTGGCACCATTCGTTACCGTTCGGGCGGCACGATGGCGAGTAGCGACCGTCTTTACATTAAAATCAAGGGCAAACAAACGCATGGCGCGAATCCGTGGCAAGGTGTTGACCCAATTTTGACGGGGGCGATGATTGTTCAAGGGTTACAAAACGTGGTCAGTCGGCAAACGCCTTTGAATGAAACGCCTGCGGTGGTTACAATTGGTATGTTTCAAGCGGGCAATCGGGAAAATATTATTCCTGAAGAAGCGAATTTAACAGGTACGATTCGTTGTTTGGATGCTAAAATCCAAAAACAAATCCATGAAAATATTAAACGAACGGCTATCAATATTGCTGAAAGTCAAGGCGCGACCGCAGAAGTTACAATTGATATTGGCAATCCTGTCACTTATAACAATCCAGAATTGACAAAAAGAATGTTGCCGACCTTAGAAGCGGTTGCAGGCGAGTCGAATGTAAATGTGATCGTGGCAGCAACGGGTGCTGAAGATTTTGCTAAATATCAAGAAAAAATACCAGGACTTTTCTTCTTTTTGGGCGGAATGCCGAAAGATAAAATTGCTGCCGAAACGGGCCCGCATCATACGCCTGATTTTTTCATTGATGAGAGTGGATTTGTTTTAGGCGTGCGTTCTTTTTGCCATTTAGTTTTAGATTATGCAGCAGGAGCAAAAAATCCGTAAAAAACCTATTTACCAAATTTTATTTTAGTAAATACTCATTTCGTCAAAAATTAAATGAAAATCGGTGGCAAATAGGTAATTTGACATCGATTTTCATTTAATTTTAACAAAATCAAAAACTGAAATAAAAATTCAATTATGCGTGAATCCATTGATTTTTTGGTGAAAATTCATGCAATTCGTGGCAAGTCCAAAATTTTCACTACCTTTGCGGATGGAAACGGTAAAAATTGATTATTCAAACAAATTGATTGGTGAAGGACTCACGTATGATGATGTCCTATTAGTCCCAGCTTATTCGCAGGTGTTACCCCGCGAAGCAGATATTTCTGCCCAACTCACCCGTAACATTCGCCTCAATGTCCCATTTGTATCCGCCGCAATGGACACTGTAACCGAAAAAGCATTAGCCATTTCGATTGCGCGACAAGGTGGTATCGGTATTATTCACAAAAATATGAGTATCGCCGCACAAGCGGAACAAGTCCGTTCTGTCAAACGCTCGGAAAGTGGGATGATTCTCGACCCTGTAACGCTGCCTCCGAATGCAACGCTCGGCGATGCACTTGAATTAATGAGCCGATATAGTATCGGTGGCATTCCGATTATTGATAATAATCGAAAATTAATTGGCATTTTGACCAATCGAGACTTACGTTTTGAACAAAATCGCCAAATACTTGTCAGTGCGTTGATGACAAAAACAGGTTTAGTAACTGCACCTGTCGGCACAACGCTCGCGCAAGCCAAAGCCATTTTGCAGCAACGCAAAATTGAAAAATTACCTGTTGTGGATAATGAAAATACGTTAATTGGGCTGATAACGTATAAAGATATTATGAAAGTTCGTAATTATCCGAATGCTTGTAAGGATAAATACGGCAGATTGGTAGTTGGCGCAGCAGTTGGCGTGACGACCGATACCGATGAGCGCGTTGAGGCATTAATACAAGTCGGCGTAGATGTGATTTGTGTGGACACGGCACATGGGCATTCGGAAGGTGTGCTTTCAACGGTGCGACGCATCAAAAAGAAATATCCGAATTTAGACATCGTTGGTGGCAATGTAGCAACTTGCGAAGGGGCAAAGGCGTTGGCTCATGCGGGTGCGGATGCGGTCAAAGTGGGTATCGGGCCTGGTAGTATTTGCACGACGCGAATTGTCGCGGGCGTTGGCGTGCCACAATTGACGGCGATTATGGAAGCGGCGAGAGGTTTGCAGGGTTCGGGCGTGCCGATTATTGCGGATGGCGGGATTCGTTATACGGGCGATATTCCAAAAGCAATTGCGGCGGGCGCGGGAACGATTATGGCAGGTTCTCTTTTTGCGGGTGTGGACGAATCCCCTGGTGAAACGATTATTTTGGATGGTCGAAAATTTAAAGTATATCGCGGTATGGGTTCTTTGGGCGCGATGGCGATTGGTTCAAAAGACCGTTATTTTCAGGATGTGGAGGATGATATTAAAAAATTAGTTCCAGAAGGCATCGAAGGACGCATTCCGTATAAAGGCACTTTGTCGGAAGTGATTATACAATATATTGGTGGTTTGCGCGCGAGTATGGGCTATTGCGGTGCGCGGACGATTGAAGAATTGCAGCAAGCGCGTTTTGTGCGCATTACCAATTCTGGAATTCTGGAAAGCCATCCGCATAACATTATAATTACAAAAGAATCACCTAATTATTCGCGTTAGTTGGTTGGTTGGTTAGTTGGTTGGTTAGTTAAAACATTGGTAATCAATATTTTAACTAACCAACTAATATCAAATTCCACGCAAATGAAAACGCCGACTATCTATCATTATAAAACTAACCATTTTTTTGCTATTCAAATAAATATAAAACGGTTTGTCCCCTTTCGGTTTCAACATAATCTGGTATCTATCATCAGAATTACCACTTTTGAAATCTTCCTTCATTGAAAAATCATCTAATTTATAATCCAATGACTTATCAGCTGCCAAGGTTCCATCTGGATTTTTATTGACAAAATGAATTTTGACAAAATATTCTTTAATAATTTTGACTTTTTTCTTATCTAAAAGCGTTGCAGAATCCAATTTTTCAACTACTGGTGCAGTTGTAGCATTCGCATCGGTTTTATCACTTTTCTTTTTACTTTTGTCAATAATCGTCACTTTTTCAGAAAATTCAAAATTGACATTATCGCTTATTCGGAAACGCTCTTGTACATGATTTTCATCTACTATTAAAAAAGGGCGAATTATTTTACCCCAAAGCGAATCTATTTGTTTGATTTCCAACTCATTACGGTCTGTAAAAAATTTATCTTCTCGCTCTAACAAATCAGCGGGCATCTCTGCTTGATAAAAAATAGCTTCTTTATCTTTTTGAGAACGTTTGAACATCAGGGCATCCACTTCTTTGCGGTCATTTAAAAAAATCTTTAAATGCCCTTGCAAAGTCGGGTTATTGGCATTCATCAAGTGCAATTGATAGCCAAATTTGGTTGGAGTCATATTATTGACGCTATACACGCCTTTAATACCTTCTCCGTCAACATATAAATTATTTTGAGTGATGCCAAACGAATAGCGTCCCGCTTGAACGTGATTTTTGGAAACATCTTTAATTTCCATCTCATTCGGACAAAAAGTGAAGCCAATTAAGTCCGTAATACTCCGAAATTTTCGGTCTGAAATGTAGCTGTACTGACTCTGTGCATTGCTGAGCGTTGAAAAAACACTCAAGCAGACAACGATTAGAAGTTTGTTCCTCATGTAATGATTTGGTTGTAATTGGTTTTAAAGACGTTATTGCTATTTCGGATTTTGGAACAATTTAGTACTTAACTCATTGATAATCAATAAACTAAGTACTAAATTATTGCAAAATATAAATTTAAAATTCAAAAATATTTTAATCCTTAACGATTGATAATCAAGATATTAGTATCAAAATATTCTAAAATCCGAAATCCACGTTATTTCACTTTATCTGTTGCTTCAACAATTGCATGACCATTCGCCGCTACTTCCTCAATTTCAGTTTTCGGTTGAGGCGCAGGTTGTTGACTTTGTTGATTGTTATTATTGTTGTTATGACGCGACTGTTTTTGGTTTTCAAAATTCGCTTTTTTAGCCTCGTAATGCGCTTGGGAAGTAGCCCGTTTTGCATCACGCTCTTTTTGAGACGACATTTTGCCTTCCAAATCATCTTTGGTTTGAATCATTTCTGCCATTTTTTCTTCTTTAGATTTGATTCTTTCCGCAATCATATTAATTTTAGCCTGCCGAATTTGCGCTTCTAACTGCCCATCCGTTGCCGCAATCTTCTTTTTTTGAAACTGTAAATCATCTTTGTCGCGCTCAATAGATTGCTGCATTTTCTCAATCGCTCCGATTAAACCTTCGTAACGACGTTCCATGCGATCTACCGCAGACGTATCATTGATAGCGTTATTGCCAAAACGCCGTTCTTTAATAATTTTAAACAAATTGTCAATCCGATTCCAAATTTCGCCGCTATGCTCGCGGGTCATTTTAGCATCTCTGAACTGCGTTTGCGCACTTTTCAAATCCTCGAAAATGCCCGGAAAACGGTGCAGCCCTTCCTCGACTTTGCGTTCAATATCATCTAATGCCGCACTAAATTTGCCATACAAATTCTTAGAATTGGTTTCAAACTCATTTGCCATCGAAGACCGCATGCTTTTCAAGCGTTCAAACAATTCATTTGTTGTGTCGCGGAGTGTGTCGGCATGTTCGCGGAAAAGATTGCGGTCTTTTACCTGCTCTTGAACCTTGTTCCAAAGTCCTTTCAACGAATCCCACACTTCACCGCTATACGCAGTCATTTGTTTGATTTTGTCCTCCATTTCGTTCAATTCGGAACGATACGCGTCGTGCAATTTCGACGAAAGCACTACAAACTGCCATTCTGATTGTGCGCGATTCACCAAATCGGCTCTCTCTACCTTCAAATCATCGGGTAAAATGCTGTCCGAGACCGCTAACTCACGCAATAAGTGAGTGCCGCCTTCTGGAAAAGTGACTTCGGCTGCGCCTGTGCGCCACTCATTCAACATTTTCTGCGAAAAATCTTCGGTAACAATGGATTCGGGAAACGTCCAAATATCCACTTTGTTGTCAGCAGCGCGAAGCTGCATAGCGATTAATACACGTTGTTCTTGTCCGTTGGTACCCCAAAGTACTAATTTAGTCTTCATTCCTGATGTGATTTAAGTTCAACTGATAAACGGTAAAACAAATTCGTATGATTTTGAATTTCAATACTTTATAAAAAATATCGGTGGATTCAAAATCGTAAGTGATGTAAAAGTATTGTTTGGGACTCTGTACAGAGACAGAGTTTTGCCGCGAATGACACTCATTTGCACGAATTTTACAACAAATGTGAAATTCGTGCAAATGAGTGTCATTTGCGCACGGCAAATAAAGTTTTCTAATTCTAAACTGCCAACTCTTCCACAGCTGCTTCAACAGACTGCACTATCTTTTCCTTCATTAAATATTCTGCAATTTGAATGGCGTTCGTAGCTGCACCTTTGCGCAAATTATCCGAAACAATCCACATATTTAAGCAACGACGACGACTTTCATCTCGCCGCAAACGCCCTACAAAGACTTCATCGCGTCCTTCTGCATCTTTTGGCATTGGGTATTTGAAATTATTGACATCATCCACCACCACAACACCTGGCGTATTTTGTAAAATACGACGCACTTCGGGCAACTCAAATTCACTTAAAAACTCAACATTCACGGATTCAGAGTGACCACCCATGACAGGTACACGTACTGTTGTTGCCGTAATTTTAATAGTTTTATCGCCAATAATTTTGCGCGTTTCATTGACCATTTTCATCTCCTCTTTGGTATAGCCGTTGTCCAAAAACGAATCTATATGAGGAATAATATTCATATCAATTGAATATTTGTACGCCATTTCGCCCACAATACCATTACGTTCATTCATCATCTGAGTGACCGCCTTCACACCTGTACCAGTAACCGATTGATACGTAGATATAACTAATCGTTTAATACGATACTTTTGGTGCAATGGATTCAAAGCAACCACCATTTGAATCGTAGAACAATTCGGATTGGCAATAATTTTATCCGTTTTGTTTAAAACATGAGCATTGACTTCGGGAACGACCAATTTTTTAGTCGGATCCATGCGCCAAGCCGATGAATTATCAATGACAGTTGTGCCAACTTCGGCAAACTTCGGAGCCCATTCCAAAGATGTGCTGCCACCCGCAGAAAATAACGCAATATCAGGACGTGCATTAACAGCCGTTTGCATGCCGATAATGGAATGTTTTTGCCCACGAAACAGGACTTCTTTACCAACGCTCTTTTCAGAAGCGACGGCTAAGAATTCTGTTATAGGGAAATTGCGTTCTTCTAAAATTTTCATCATTGTAGTGCCGACCAATCCTGTCGCACCGACCACAGCTACTCTCATTGTTTGAAAACCAAGTTATGTTTGATAAATTAATTGTAATAACAAATTTTAAGGGATGAATGATTTTTAAAACCTAAAATCACCACTCAAGGGGCAAAGATATTAATTTTCGGAACTTCTTATCTAATTGTCGTATTTTTTTTAGACATTCTTTTTTTTATAATTTGTCTTTTCCCACTACCTTGAAAATAATTCAAAAACGATATGGTATTGATTTTATTGTTATCAAAATAAAATTTGGTTATAACGATTATTTTAAAATATATGATTTTAAAATATTTTTTTTGTATGATTCAGTCACAAGTATTGTTAACATTTCGTTATATTTGCTATTTGAATTAAGAAAATCTTAAATTTATTTTAAACCACTTTCAAACAACTCATGTCTATGACACATTTAATACGAACTCAACGCATTTTCAATTACTTATGTATTAACAAATGTTGGCAACCAATATGACGGGTATTTTTAATTCGCCTTATGCGGGCAGGTTTTCGGTACATGCTATTTATCCAGGTTGTGATACGGTTGTCCGAGCCGTTGAAACACGCGGCGCAGTTGTATGGGCATGGGTTCTCGTTTGAATCCCGCAACTGGATTATGTGAGTTCAGATGGGTGCTGAAAACGCTTAATCCTTCTACGACTTTCCGAATGGTAGGGTTGACCGATGGTACGAATGTGGCGAATACAACAGGCATTTTTCCAGATTTAGCACCTAATAGTGTTTATTTGCTGACAACGGATTGCAGAACGGATACCGTTCGCACACCTTCTGGTGTCAATCCGAGTTTGCGGGCAGAATTACTCGTTCGGTGTACAGGGCAAATTGCCATTCAAAGCTTTGGTGGCAGAGATGAAATGGTGTGTCAACAGCGATATAGAGATAAATATTTTTTATACGATGAGCAAGGAAATGGGTTAGCAAGCAATTTTACAGGGCTTTTTGATTCCTTAATCAGTGGAAAATGGTACGAAGTTCGAGTACAAAATCCTGAAGGTTGCTTTTTTGGAAGCGTCCGACAAAGAGCCACTCCATACGAACGCCCCGATTTAACGGCAACTTATGGTGTCATTTGCACTGTTGGACAAACCACAGGTAATATTCGAGTCACGTTAAGAGGCGGCGCACCACCTTATACTTATGAAATGATAAGCCCTGTTGGTTTAAGACCGCCGTTGTAACTTATTCAAATTCAAATGTTTATACCAATTTACCTGCTGGAAATTATATGTTTCGAGCGAGTGATGCCTGCGGCGTGAGTTCTGATTTTGCAACAAGCGTAGGCACTTTGCAATTAACACCTGCTTATAAGCGTCGCTGTGATGGCACTTTGATTTTAGAAATGCCGATTATTGACAGCGCGACTTATCAATGGACAAGTGCAGGGCGCATCTTAGGCAATAATCGTATTTTGGAAATTCGGGATACAACAGCTCAAACGTATTCCGTTCAAATTGCTACGCCCGATAATTGTATCAAAACGGTGCGGCGAATGCGCATATATAGTCGTTCGGGTAATCTTGTTTTCGATAAAAACGATGTTTCACCACATCGTGGCGAAGATTGGGGCGGATTTCTGAGCAATAATAATCTTTCGCATTCATTGCCATCTGACGTATATGTTTTTAGGATGGAAATTGAATTGATAGACGGGCTTATTAAAGCAGTTTCAGGAGAAATAACATTATTGCATTGATAAATAATTTAATAAAATCGTAGAGGCAGGTCGTGACCTGCCTTTTTAATAATTTTGCTGCCTGTTTTAATCAATTGCCATTGCTGCCTGTTTTAATCAATTGCCATTGCTGCCTGTTTTAATCAATTGCAATTGATTCATTATAAACAAATTATAAATTATTAAAATAGGACAAGTCACGACTTGTCCCTACGATTTTGCGTTATTTTTTTTGCAATTCAAATAAACCGCCATCTTCCCAAACCAAAATACTTTTATTGAATAAGCCAAGTCCTAAACATTCATTACCCGAATTCAATAATCGAACCGCAGTAATATTAGGCGTTGCATTCGGTACTTTGATAGGCGTTCCTTCCAAAAAAGCAGTAAACGTTTGTTCAACTTTTTCCGCACTCGTGTAAGCACATGTATCTGCTTTGGCACCGAATTGGCGAATAATTTTATCTGCCGTAACGTTCAGAACCGACTTTCCAATGAACGTTTTTGCGTCTTTATCCCCATAATATTGCGTAACAGACCACTTTCCTGCCAAATTTAAGGTTGTGGCATTCACAGTCGTACCTTTTGTGGGCGCGTGAACAGCCACAGGTTCAGCCGAAGGCGTAGCAGCAGGTGCAGGTGGCAACGCAGGAGCCGATGTAGCTGTTGCAGGCATTGATGCAGCATCCGTTATAGCTTTTTTATTGGGTTTTTCCGTGCAGCTCATCAAAAGAGACACCGAAATAACGGTTAATGTTAAAAATCTCATGTCTGGTTTAGTTTTTAAAGATATTTAAATAATTTTGAACCATAAACGCAATTTAGGTTTCAATAATTTTACAAAATGAATTTTGTTCTCCCTTTTTTTACTTTTAACTTAAAATCGTCAAAGCTATCGGTGCCTCTAATATCAATTCTTTTTACAGCATATAAATCATTGATACTAAAAGGATTAATTTTATTTCCAATTCTAAATGCTATTAAAATGCCAAATTGTTGAAAAATAAAATCTACCTTTTGAGGGCAGCCGCCATATGGATAGGCAAATGCAGCTGTATAATGGAGTGCATTTCTTTCAAAAAAATCAATATTGGCGCGTACATCCTTTTCAATTTGTTGCAAAGTTAATTTTTTATAATTGAGATGCTTGTGAGAATGCAAAGCCAACTCAAAAATGGTTGAATCTAAGTTTTTTACTTGGTCAACGCTCATAATCGGGTCATTGCCCTTGTCCCAGCGATTCGTATCACCCAAAAAGGCAGTTGGTAAAAAAAGAGTTGCTTTGGCTTCATATTTTTTCAAAATGGGGTACACAAAATCTTTAACATTTAAATAACCGTCATCAAAAGTTAAAAGAATAGGATTAGGCGGTAATGGTTTCTGATGTAAATAAAAATCAATCAATTGTTGTGAGGTGATGAATTGATAATTATGTTCATTCAAATATTTTAACTGATGCTCTAACTGTTCACAAGTAATTGTTAAAAAATCACTTACATGTGTTGATATTTTGTGATACATAAGCACTCGTACCCCATTGGGTTTGGGTATTAGCCACATCGTTTGTATGCCAGCAGCAAACAACGTGCTGATAGCAAAAATTAAATAAAACATTTTTTGTTATACAATACTGGTTTAAAAAAAAATTTACATATATTCGCCGCGAAGATACCACAATGACAATAATACTAATAATGCAAAGGAAATAAAAATAAAATAAGCACTTATTTTAACACCTTTGAATGAATGGTTTGTCACAATTGTGTCAAAAAAAGGTATTTCAGTTGGAAATCTAATTTTTACACTTAGATTTGCGTCGTCATACAGCATCATCACTAAAATGTACAAAAAAGCAAACATGCCAAATATCGGATTTCTTATAGCCATTAGTTTAACGATTCAATGCGCCCTTTTTGCGCAAGCACCGAAAGAAAAACATTTCAAAAATCTGCGTCAATTGACGTTCGGAGGCGATAATGCCGAAGCCTATTTCAGTCCAAATGGTAAAAATGTGTCTTTTCAATCCAACAATCCAAAATGGGGATTAGAATGCGACCAGATTTTTAATTTGAATCTTCAAAAAGCTGCCAAAGATACAACGTACCGTCCACCAAAAATTTCTACAGGTCACGGACGCACGACCTGTTCGTATTTCATGCCGAATGGTAAAGATATTCTATATGCCTCTACGCACCAAGGCGGGCATGCGTGTCCCGCGCCCCCCGCGAGCGATGGGAAACGTTATTTATGGGCAGTTTATTCCGATTTTGATATTTTTGTGGCGGATAAAAAGGGCAATATTAGGAAGCAATTAACCAACACTGCGGGTTATGATGCAGAGGCAACGGTTTCACCCGATGGTAAAAAAATAGTGTTTACTTCGGTTCGTTCGGGCGATTTAGAATTGTGGGTTATGGATATTGACGGTTCAAACCCAATCCAAATTACCAATGGTTTAGGTTACGATGGGGGGGCTTTTTTCTCGCCTGATAGTAAAAAATTAGTTTTTCGCGCTTCTCGTCCAAGCACTCAAAAAGATATTACGGAGTATAAAGAATTGTTAGCCAAAGGATTAGTTGCGCCAACGGATATGGAAATTTATACGGTAAATGCGGATGGTACCCATTTGAAACAAGTCACAAAATTAGGGAAAGCGAATTGGGCTCCGTTTTATCATCCGTCTGGGAAAAAAATTATTTTTTCGAGCAATCATCATTCTAAGCGCGGTTATGATTTTCAATTATACATCATTAATGAAGATGGCACTGGTTTAGAACAGATTACGAATGAAAGTATATTTAATGCGTTTCCAATGTTTTCGCCGAGTGGCAAACAGTTGATTTTTTCGTCTAATCGAAACAATCATGGTACGCGAGACACCAATTTGTTTATAGCGGATTGGGTAGATTAAAAGTATAAACCCTTTTTTGAACTTTTGTACCTTTTATGGTTAATTTTTTTAATTTAAAAAGTGTTCAAAATGAATTTATTGCGTTTTTTAGGAGTGTTTTTCATCCCAACTTGTGCGCTTGCGCAAGTACCCGATATGTACGCGCCCGCGCCTAAAAAGCCTGTGCCGCCTATTTACGGCAAGTGGAAAAGTAAAGAAGATGAAAAAGTAGTATATGATTTTTTGCCCAATGGCAAGGTCATTCAATACTATGATGGGCAAAAAATGACGGAAGAACGGATTGATACGTATGCAGCGTGTGCAAAAGCACCTTGCACGGATACGATGCCAAAAACCAAACAGCCTCATAAAACAGCTATCAAACGGCTTGAAAAAAACAGTTGTTTTACGCTAAAAGGTAATTTTGAAGCCAATTGTTACAAAATTATTCGATTAGATAATGCCATTTTTCAATATGCGCAAATGGGTACAGGTACAAAATTTTCATTTGTTCGGGTTCGGGCAGATGAGAAACCTGCTGTTGTGAAGGCACAAGAGCCCGTTTGGGTGCCTACGAAAAATCAAAAGCCGATTCCAACACCTAATAAATCAAAACAAGATACTATTGTGGTTGTTAAAAAAGAGGTTTTACAAGATAGCGTTCAATCGAAGCCAAAAGTTGTGCAAGATACCATTTTAAAAATAGCAAAGGATAGCGTTAAAATTAAAATGCCATCCAAATCAAAGCCTAAAAATAAGAAATAATATTGATAATCCACTGATAATCAACCGTTTGGAAGGTTTCAAACCTTCCAAACGGTGTTGGTATCGCAAAACGCGGAGGAGAACCAAAATTATAATAAATGATAACTTTTTAAGAAAACTTTTTTGCCGCGTTCTGTAAGTGCGAAATCTTCCAAAACTAATTCAAATGCAGACCACATTTCTAAAGCAGGTCGTTTATGAGGCGTAAGAATGATAATATTTTCAGCATGTTTAAATAATTGACTAACAAGCGTATATAACTTTTTTTCCTCACAAAGGTGCATTGCAAAACTGCAAATAATCGTTGTATAATCGTCTGTCAGTTTGCCCCGAATTACGTCGTCAAAAGAGAGTTGAAGACAGTTTTTTTGAATTTTTTTTTCATACAATGCAAATGTAAATGGGTCACAGCCAACCGTTTGGTCGAATCCCAATGCTTTTAAAATCAAAGTTACCTCACCACCGCCACAACAAAAATCCAATACTTTGTTGTAATCAAATTGGTGTTGATGACGCTCCAAAAGGATTTTAATTTGTTCAAAATGAGGATTTTGGTAGTTATCCGCATGTTGTTGATAATAATTTTCAACGCCTAATTCGGCATATTGATTGCGAATTGCTTTTTTCATAAATGATTTAGGAATTGGGACGTTTATTTTCCAACGATTTTCAAGGTGCAATTTCAGTCAAAATTTCAAAAGAAAAAACTTTTTGACGCTAATTTCAAAATCATTTTTAACTTCGCACCATCAGACGACTTAACAATAAAAAAAGATAAAAATGAATTTAAAACAAATTTTATTATGTTTTGGTGTTTCAGTAAGTGTATCAGGCTGTTTTAAACCAATTGTGTTTAATCCAGTGCCAACACCGTTCCCAAATACGACGACCACGACAACGCCCAAACCATCGGGAAGCACGACAAAACCATCAGGCACGACCACAACGGGAACAGGCACAACCACAACAGGTACAAGTACCACCACAGGAACTGGCACAACCACAGCAGGAACGGGTACAAAGCCGACAGATACTGAAAACATTGCAGCAGGTAAATTGCCCAAAGATGTTAATGCAGAAGATAACAGCCCCAACACTGTTTCTTATGTAAATTTTTTCACAGGCGTTGTGCGAAAACAAGCTAAAACTTCTTTGAGTACCGCTCGAACTGAAATTTTTGAAACCGTAGGTGATTTGTTAGTAACCCTTGCGCCCGATGGTGACATGCACGCACATAATCCAAAAATTCGTCAAGTATCGCCGCGAGTCGCTGAGGAAGATAGAAATGTATATATAAAAAATGCTTATTTATTTTCTGTTAAAGAAGAAGAAGACCAAGATTTTCACATTATTATTGGCGATTTAAGCGCAACAGGAGAACCCATCAACTTAATGAATGTTGAAATAGCAGGATTGCCCGAAGATGTCAATTCCAAAGATTTCAAGATTTTAAAGAAAGTTCGCGCCCAATTTTATGCAAAATATCCAATGTTTTTTGATTCAAATCGCAAAACCTTAACTTGTGACCCACCTATACCCCTTAGTTTGCGCGGCTCCTTATTTTTCGATACGCAGCACTCCGCAGGGCATATTGGGTCGAAAGGGTTCAAACCATTATCGGTTTGGGAGATACATCCAATAAGTTATATAAAATTTAAATAACTTTTAAATGATTGATATATAATTGGATACATTAATTCCACATATTGAAAGTTTAATTTTTACGGCAGATAGTCCATTGACCGTGCCAGAAATTAAGTCGGTTTTAGAGGCTACTTTTGAAACCACTTTTTCGCAAACCGAGATTTTAAAAGCGATTGAAACATTGAAATTGCGTTATTCAAGTGAACCTTATGCTTTTGAAATTGTTGAGATTGCAGAAGGTTATCGTTTTCTGACGAAAGGTGCGTTTCAAAAAACCGTTGGCACTTATTTGAAGCAAACGACTAAAAAACGATTGTCTCCTGCTGCCTTAGAAGTGTTATCGGTCATCGCTTATAAACAACCTGTTTCAAAAAGTGAAGTAGAGCAAATTCGCGGTGTGAATTGTGATTATGCGGTACAAAAATTGTTGGAAAAGGAATTAATCATCATTACAGGGCGCAGTGAAGCACCTGGAAGACCATTGTTATACGGGACAGCAGAGAAATTTATGGATTATTTTGGTTTAAAAAGCATCAAAGATTTGCCTCAACCCAAAGATTTCAAAGAACCTGAAAATAATATTGGTGCAAAAACCGAATAATATTCTGTTTGCCCCGAATTACACGCATTTATCACAATTTATTTTTAATTTTTTAAAATGAGTGATACTTCGTATCATTCGGGGCTAAAAATTTTTTTATGGAAAAACCGTTAGTGAATCGTGTTGCGGAAAGTGGTTTAATCACGATTAATTTAGAAGATTTCTTCCCAAAAGGAGATGTACTGGTCTTTGATATGAAAGATTATTTGTTCATGGAGTTGATTTTGAAAGAAAAAGATTTCCGTGAAGCCTGTAAAAATCATCATTGGAAACAATATCAAGACAAAAACCTTGTCATTGATTGTACTGCGGATGCCATTATTCCCGTTTGGGCGTATATGCTGGTGGCAACTTATGCCGCGCCTTACGTGCGTGAATTGTTTCAAGGCGATATAGATAATTTCTATAAAACTTTTTATTTCAAAACCGTTGCTCAATTCGATGTGAGTGCCTTTATTGGCAAACGAATTGTTGTAAAAGGTTGTAGTGACAAGCCTGTTCCTGCGGCTGCGTATGTGGCATTGACGCATAAGTTGCAACCTGTGGCACAAAGTATTATGTATGGAGAGCCTTGTTCCACAGTGCCCATTTATAAAAAAGCAAAAGTAAGTATTTGAAATATCCGTTATAATAAATGCCACAATGAATTGATAATGAATTCATTGTGGCATTTATCTTATGACCATTTCTTGATTTTTTCGCACAAAGATTATACTTCAATTCTAAGAATCATCATTCAATAATCTTAAATGTCGTGCGGCGATTGGCTTGATGTTCTGATTCTGTACATTTTTTGCAATCGCAAGAAACAGCTGGTGCCGACTCGCCATAACCTTTTGCAGTCAATCGTCCCGCATCTAATCCTTTGGAAATCAAGTAACTAACAGCAGCATCGGCTCGTTTTTGACTCAAAACACCATTATAAGCATCATTGCCACGACAATCTGTATGAGAAGAAAGTTGAATCCGAATCGTCGGATTGCGCATCAAAATATTAGACAATTGGTCTAATGTCGGTTTCGCATCTTCCCGAATATCCCATTTATCGTAATCGTAATAAATATTTTCTAAAACAATTTCTTTATTTTTAAAGATTTTATCCAACACAATTTCTATTTCAAATTTTTGAGTTGGGTGATTCGGGTCTTTGGCAATGCCTTTGGTGGAAAAATGGGTTTGATTATTCAAATAACCTTCTTTGGCAGCCGCAAACCAATAATCGGATTGCGGGTCTAATTCTAAACTGAAAAATCCTTCCTCATTAGGTGTAATTTCTCTCTTTTTGCCACCCATTTCGACCACCACTTTGCTATTTGCCAATGGTTTGCGACCCAAAACAGGCGAATTTGGATTATCCGCTACGGAATAAATCTTTTCTAAGACAAAACCTTCGAGTACAATTTTGTATTCTACTGGTTTAGGCTTCGTTTTTTGAGTGGTATCAAGGGGCGGCTTAGGCGGCACAGGGCGTTGTAACGGAGTCCGCCGTTCAAACCGATATATATCGTCATTACCTTTGCCACCAGCGCGATTACTCGTGTAAAAACCTTGTTGGAAAACGCCTGTTGGTTTCTCAATTGCGGGTTCAATTACATATCCAAAATCATCTGCCCCAGAATTAATCGGCGGTAACATATTTTGAACGGGCATCCAATTGCCATCTTTGGTCAGATACGTTTTGAAAATATCCAAACCACCCATCCCAACATGTACATCACTTGAAAAATATA
This sequence comes from Bacteroidota bacterium, assembly GCA_041192405.1. Lineage (GTDB taxonomy): Bacteria > Bacteroidota > Bacteroidia > Chitinophagales > Saprospiraceae > JAAFJT01. The sequence goes on from JBEEMZ010000054.1 coordinate 19,395, forward strand.
AAGTATCCCCATCCAAAGTCGGATAAACTTCATTTCCAGTTGTATTAACGCTGCGTGGCAAAATTGTAGGTTCTTCAAAACCGCTTGGCGTGCGCGCACACCTATATATATCATAGCCGCCCCAACCTTCTGGATCATTTGCACTAAAAAACAACGTTTTGCCATCTTTTGAAATCGCAGGATGCCCATAATTCACTTTCTCTTTCGTCAAAGGCAATACTTCTGGCGTTGACCAACCTGAATTGGTATGTTTTGAAACATAAAGTTTACAATACGAAACTTCTGCCTTATCACCGCCGCAACGCGTAAAATACATTTCAGAAAAATCGCTTGTAAAACAAGCGGTTCCTTCATTAAATTCGGTATTAATGGACTTATCAAAAGGCGTAACTTGATTGTTTTTAACTAAAAATAAATCCGAAAAATGCTTTCCTGTCCAGCCATAAGGTTTTAATCCAGTAGCTGTATTTCGGTCAGACGTGATGACTAATGAACCATTTTCAAATAAAGTTGGGGCATAATCTGCATCAGCCGTATTAAATTTCGCTAAATCAATTTTAAAACCTGCATACATGGTATCCGATTGCCATTGTGCGGCTTGCGAACAAATAGCAATTTCTTTTCGATACTCGTGCGAAGAACCGATTTCAATACCCAAATTTTTAAAGGCTTCGGCAGCTTCTTTATACTGTTCGGCGCGTTTCAAACCGAAAGCATATTCTCGAAGCGCGTCAGGGCCCGCGCCATGATCGTAAGCCGTTTTAAACCATTGAGTCGCTTCTGCGTCTTTATGTATTTGCAAATAGGATTGCGCTAAAAGCAATGCTTTTTTACTTTTTTCGGTGCGCAAAGTGGTGGTTGCATACTCTTTTTGCAAAAATTTAACGGCATTAGCGTATTGTTTGCGCTCAAAAGCCATTTTGCCATCTGTAATTTTTTGCGTATAACCACAACCCGATGCCAAAAGATATAGAAAAAAAATGATTTGAACTGCGATATTTTTCATAGTTTCTAAATTTTGGGAGCAAGATAGCTTGTTTTCTGTATAATTGAATATGAATTGGACCCGAATTGCACGAATTTTCACAAATTGATGCTTGGAATTGGTGAAAATTCGTGTAATTTGTATCAAAATAATTAATAATTTTATATTTAAAAATCAATTATCAAAAAATGCTTATGCACCTTGATACAACTCGACTTTCGTTACAACCGCTTTCGTTCAATGATGACGCATTCATTTTTGAATTAGTCAATACGGAGGGATGGCTTCAATTTATTGGCAATCGGAATGTAAATCATTTGGAGGCATCGCGCCATTACATTCAAAAAATAATGGATAATACCAATATTCAATATTGGGTCGTTCGTTTAAACGAAAAAAACGTACCTATTGGTATTGTTACGTTTATAAAACGGGATTATTTGGAATATCACGATATTGGATTTGCATTTTTGCCACAATTTAGTAAAAAGGGCTATGCATACGAAGCGGTATTTGCGGTTTTGAATGAACTTAAAAATGAAAAGGCACATCCGCAAATCTTAGCGACAACGATTCAAGATAATGTTCGTTCCATTCAATTATTGGAAAAATTGGGTTTTCATTTTGAAAAAATCATTCAACAAGGAGCTATTGAGTTGTATTTATATGCAAGTTTGAACGTCTCTTGTTAAACATTTTTTTAACAAAACAAATGATAATCAATAGATTGCAATTTAATTACAAATTCACAATTATTAACATTTAAGTAAGATTTCAAAAATGGACAAATTAATAACTAAAATTATGAATCAATATTGGCAGGATGAATTGAGCAAGGAAGATATTATTCTACAAAATCATTTTAGCGATCATGATATTAAAGTTGCCTTAGAAATCGCATTGGCGAACCAAGATGCAGTGTTGGCAGAAAACACCTTTATGGTTGGCTATTTTTTTGATTTATGGGCTTCCCCAAATTTAATGGAAGTGCTTAAAAAACTTTTATTGGAAAATTGGCATCACCATCACGAAGATATTGTTGGATTATTTCAGCGAAAATTTAATGATGATGTCACTTTATTGCCTGTTCTTATAAGTGCTATTCATAATGTTCCTAATTATTTAAACCCAATCGATTTGAAATATCCTTATTTGCGTAAAATCGTTTACGCAATTGGGGCACAATCAGCACCTTATAACATTAACACATTGGAATTATTATGTACTTTCGGAGATGTTGAATTAACCAAACTGGCATTACACCAAATTAAAAAATGGATATAAATATTGTTTTAGTTAATTCTTTTAGAGAAAAAAAAAGTGACTTATTCATTTTAAAATGAATAAGTCACTTTTTTATATGCGTAACCATTTGATAATCAATAAGTTACTAATTATTAGTCGAGACAAGTGGATTCGAACCACTGACCCCTACCCTGTCAAGGTAATGCTCTAAACCAACTGAGCTATGCCCCGTTCTCGAATAACGCCACAAAGAT
>JBEEMZ010000055.1:0-21848 GCA_041192405.1 Bacteroidota bacterium
TTTTAACAAATCCAATATCAAATCTGAAGCATTGACAAGTGTAAGACATTGGTTTGAAGGGTACTTGCAACAAATGATTCATCCATTTGTTAATCTAACCCATTTTGCAGTTAGAATGCAAGAAGAAACCGTTGAACGGAAACGAGATATGGTTGAGCTACTCCAAAAAGCGGATGTTCAGATAGATAAGGTAGAATTCGTTGAAATTGAAAATCGAAGCGATACAGGACAAAAAGCAGATGTAACTTTTACTCCAGATGCGATCCTTACCGATAAAGGAATTGTCCCAAATCCAGGTCAAATAAAAATACCTGTTCCTATTACAAAAATAGAAAAAGAACAATTTCTTTATTTTTATCATAAAATTAAAAATGAAGCAGGTGTGATTGCACAATATCCTTTAGATTGGCAATATGAATCTCGTGGAACGCAACAATATCATGGCTTGACGGCTATTTTATGGGCTGCCATGAACGTACCCTCGCTGTTTACAATTGACGAAATTGAAAGCTCTCTGCATCCTGATTTGATGAAACATTTCATTTTAACGTTTTTGGCAAATGCAAAACAATCACAACTCCTTTTAACCACACATAATATCTCTTTTTTAGACGAAAAAGAGGTATTTAGAAAAGATGTCATTTGGTTTACACAAAAAAAAGCGGATGGAACGACCGAATTATATAGTTTAGCCGATTTTGATGCGGCGACTTTCCGCAAAAATGCGTCGGTTATCAACGCCTACAAAATCGGCAAATTAGGTGCGAAACCGAATTTAGGCAATATTTTCATGTCAAACCTTTAAACTATGACCACTCGTAAATCCAAAAATCGTTCTTCAATACCCGTTTGTGCCATCGTTGGCGACGGTTATTCCGAAAAAATCTATTTTGAACAGCTCCGCGAAATGGAGCAAATCCCCAATATTAAAATTTTACCTGCTTTACCGAATCGTTCTGGCAAAGGCGGTAATTTTATGCGCGTATTCAACAAATGCCTCGAATTTAAAGAAGAAGGATATGAAAAAATTTATTGCATTATTGATTTTGATGCCGTCCTTGAAGAAAAAAGTTTCGAGATTTATAACAAAGAAAAGGCAAAAGCAGAAAAACAAGGCATTATTGTGCTGGAATGCAATCCTTGTTTTGAGATTTGGTATTTATTGCATTTCAAAAAAGTGGGCAGAGCTTTTTCCAAATGCGACGATGTTGCTGCCGAAATTAAACAAAATACGGATTTGAAGGATTATTCTAAACAGCAAGATTATTATCATAAAACCAATTTGTATAAAGTGCTGTATCCACTTTTGGAAAATGCTCTTAAAAATGCTGCATTTTTAGAAAAAGACAGAGAAGACAAAGCTAAAACGTTTCCAAGAGCAGAAATTTTTAAATTGATTCAATACTTGAATGAAATAAAAGGTTGAAATGTAATCGAACCGAAGCGCAAAACGCGCTCACGACCGCGAAAGGGCTTGATATAGCGATTTCGGAAGGTGGATTTCGGTTCCTACGGAATGACAAAAAGAACTTGTCATTCCGTAGGAACCGAAATCCCTTAGCTTTCGTTGGGTTTATCAACAGGTTGAATGCCTTGTTTTGCCAGATACTGACCCACATTGACCTTCAAACCCTCCCATATTTCAATATCTTCATGCCAATCTGCCACAATCCAATGCTGATTTCGCTGTGCAACGACCACTTGTTGGCTCGTTGTGAAAAACCAAAACACCTTTTCAACGCCAAATTCATGTAATTTTTTGGTTTTGAGCATCCAAGCAATATCTGCGGGCGTTTTAGATTCCGTTTCGATCTTGACATCCACTTCGATGACTAATTGGGGCGGCACATTCGCATAATACGCACCTATGCGGTCCGCAGGCAAGTTTTCTTTAGCAAAAACAGCAATGTCATACGCTGCTTTGCTCTTTTTTGAAAGATTATTGCCAATTTCATTCGACATGACCCAAAAAGGCTCCTCTTCGAGGTGATTCCATAGTTTGTTGTTGATATAGTTCACCAAAATGGATTGATACGTGCTACACGCCATGACTTCTTCTTTGGTTTTTAATCCCGACAAAACATCTCGATAACCTTTATAAAACCATCGGTCACCGTCAATGATTTCTCGGACTAAATAATCAGGAACAACTAATTTAGTGGCTCCGCGTTTGGATTTTGATTTTTCACTTCCGATTATAGACATTGTTCAGATTTTTAGACAAAGTTAAAAGTTTTCATTTAGAAAACCAAATCTATTTGGGAAAGTGGATTGTGGATTGCGGAATGTGGATTTCGGATTGCGGAATGTAGTAATTCGTATCGCAACATTCCGAAATCAAAAAAAAACATATCTTTTTAAAGTTTTTTTGTTATAATTTTTTTTTAAATAAATGATTTTGCTATTTTTACAATCAATTTCGTACCTTGAATAAATTACGCCATATTTATAAAAAAAATTGTTAAAATAGCAAACAAACTTACGTCTAATGATGAATGATAAATGATAAGTGATAAATACTGTATTGTTGATTCATCATTCATCATTAGCGCACGTTACAGAACTCATTCAAAGAAAAATTAAAAATGATATGTCTATGAAGATTAACAGACATTTACTCCTACTTTTCGTTGCGACCTTGCTCTCCCGTTCAGCATCGGTTATGGCACAGGATGTGCATTTTACGCAATTCGACATGGTTTCGCCCAATACCAATCCTGCTCAAACAGGTGGTTTTTTTGGCACTTATCGCGTCGGCGCACTTTACCGCAGTCAATGGAATCAAATCACGAATGGTTATCAAACGCCTTTGGTCGGCATTGATTTCAATATCAAAGGTTTCCGCAAAACGGATTGGATTGGCATTGGCGCACAAGCCTATTTAGACCGTGCAGGTATTGGCGCATTGACCAATACTTTAGCGGGGCTGACGGGCGCGTATCACATTGGTTTTGACAAAAAACACACCACGGTTGTTTCAATTGGAGCGCGTGTTGGCTTCTTGCAACGCAAAATTGATGAAACGAAGTTGATTTCGGAAGAATTTATCCGCACTAATGGGATTTCCAATCAAGATATTCTTGGCATTAATGAGGGTGGCAAAAGTTACATGGACATTAGTGGTGGCATTTCCCTCACGAATACATCTAAAAGTGGTATTTTGAACGCAGGTTTGAGCATTGACCATTTAAATGCACCGACTTACAATTTAGTAACGACGATTTCTAAATTGCCACAACGCATTAATCTTCATGCTTCATACGGGGCGAATGTGGGTAAAAAATTGATTATAACGCCGTCTTTCTTATTCCGAACGATTGCGGGCGTGAATGAAACGATGGTTCAAGGTACTTTGGGTTATAAATTCGACCCAAAACGAAATATTGTATTGCGTGCGGGCGTTGGAACGCGATTTGGAGATGCTATTCAAGTTTTGGTAGGTGCCGATTGGGGTTCCTTCCGAATCGGCGGCGCGTATGATATGACGACTTCCGCGCTTAGAAATGCAAGTGTTTATGATGCGTTTGAAGTTGGGTTGAGCTACATCGGCAAGATTTATACGAAGCCTGTTGTTAAACCTGTCATTTTCTGTCCACGTTTCTAAATAGTTGGTTAGTTAGATAATTGATTATCAACGATTTAGCTAACCAACTAACCAACCAACTAACTAACTCATCATTCATTAATCAATTTTCTACAATGAAACTCAAATTCTCTTTTAAATATATGTTTGCAGTGGCTTTAAGCCTTACTGCATTGGGCGCGATGGCGCAACCCGCAGGCGATAGTGATGAAATGTTGCGCAAAACGGGAGACGAGCAAAAGGAAAAAAAAGATTATTATAGAGCCTTAGAATATTACGAACAGTATTATGATAAGACCAAAGATAAAAGTATGGCTTACGAAATCGGCATGATGCATTATCAATTGCGCGATTACGTCAAAGCAGAAACTTGGTTTGGGCGCGTCGTCTCGGCGAGCAAGCGCAAAGGCGGCGACCCAAATGAATATCCCGATGCAGGATTTCATTATGCGCGCATGTTGAAAATGAATGAAAAATATGATGATGCGCTTTTAGCCTTTGAAGATTATTTGGCACTTTCCAAAGATGCTGACAAAATCTTTTTGGCAAAAAACGAGGTTATCGGCGCGAAAATGGCGGCAGGTTTAAATCCTTCAGTCAAATTAACGGTCGAAAGTGTATCTAACAAGATAAATACGCCCAATGCAGAGTATTCTCCATCGTATGATGCTGCCAACAGTGCCTTGTATTTTGCGGCTTATCGCAAAACGGAAGTTGCCGCTTTTGATGGCAAAGATGATTCTTATGCGAAAGTGTATCGTTCGTACAAATCGGCAAAAGGTTGGGGCGAAGCAGAAGCATTGAGCGATGTGATTAACCGTCCTGCGACGAATCAAGGTAATGTAAGTATTTCGCCCGATGGCAAAACATTATTTTTTACGCGTACTACATTGGATGGCAATGTTTTAAATGAAAGCAAAATTTATTATAGCCTCAATAATGGTGGCAATTGGGGCGCGGCAAGTGAAGTGCAAGGTGTGAATGGCAATTATATTGCAAAACAACCTTGTGTGGGCGAATTGTTTGGCAAAGAAGTTTTATACTTCACCTCGAATATGCCAGGTACCAAAGGTGGTTTTGATATTTTCTACGCAACCAAAAAATCAGATGGGGCTTATGAAACACCTGTGAATTTGGGCGCGGTGATTAACACAATTGGAGAGGAAGAAACGCCGTTTTATGCCAATGGCAAATTGTATTTCAGTTCAACAGGACATGCTGGTATTGGCGGTTTTGATGTATTTTCGGCAACATGGAGTGGTTCAGAATGGGGCGCACCGCTCAATATGGGTAAAGGTTTTAACTCTGCTGCGGATGATTTATATTACACGATGAACAAAGAAGGACAAGGTTTTGTAGTGTCAAATCGCGTTGGAACCAAATCTTTGAAAAGCAAAACGTGTTGTGACGATATTTTCGCCTTAGAGGTGGAACAATTGAAAGCGGATTTGAAAGCGTATGCGTTCACGGGCAGCAAGCGTTTGGATGGCATTAATTTCCAATTAGCAGAAGTTAGCGGCAAAGAAACGGGTAAGGTAGATTGGTTCAAAGCTCCTGACAATGAATTTCTTTCAGGTTTAGCATTGAATAAATCGTATCGGGTTGTTGCGTCGAAAGATGGTTATATTTCAGATACGATTTATTTCAATACGGTCGGTTTGCGCGAAAATACGACTTATGAAAAACGGTTGAATTTGGAACGGCTTATTTCGGCGGCTCCACCTGTGCCTGTGAAAGTGACGTTGAAAGCATTAGCACAATTGAAAGAAAAAGCATTGCGAAATGTCACGTATCGGTTGATTGAGAAAGGCGGCAAAGCAGAATCTCGCACGGGCGATGAACTTTTTACGCAATTAGTTGTTGGTAAATCATACACATTGATTGGCGAAAGGTCGAAATGTATCGCTGATACCATCGAATTTTCGACAGATGGCATTGAAAAATCGGTTACAATTGAAAAAATGTTGAAGTTGAGACCAATGTTGAAAACTTTAACTAAAACAGACAAGATAAATTTGCCGAATATTTACTACAAACTTAGTAAATTTGCAGCGAATGATAATGATATGGATAATTACTATCTGGCGCAAAAATCTTTGGACTATTTGTACGGAATTATGGTCAAATTCCCAGAAATGCGCATTGAATTATCGTCTCATACGGACGCGCAAGGCAGTGATGCATCGAATATGATTCTTTCTCAAAAAAGAGCAGATGGTGCGAAACAATATTTATTGAGTAAAGGCGTTAGTAGTGATAGGATTGTGGCGAAGGGTTATGGCGAATCTCAGTTGATAAATCACTGTAAAAATGGGGTAAAATGTCCTGATGATGAGCATAAACAGAATCGTCGGACGGAATTCCGCATTATTTCGGGTCCAACAGAGATTTCTGTAGAGGAGCAAGTAGAAGATTTTTAGGATTTCGGAAGGCAACTTTTGGGATGTTAAAAAAAATATTTGCATTTAATGTGTTAAAGTTTTGGAAAAGATTAAAAAAATTCTGAAATTTGCAATTGAAAAGAAATTTCAATTAGATGGATTCCGTTTTTAGCATAAATGAATCCACCTGCTGAAATTGTAAAGTGTAAATGATTTAAAACACCATATATCATTGGCTATGGGCAACATCCTCGGGTGTTGCTCATTTTTTTTTTAGGTGGGTAACGGTTAGAATTGGGTTGATGGATATATGGATTACACGGGATTTACACGGGATTTACACGGGATTTTTACGGATATTCAAGGCATCTAAAATCTTGTGAAAATCCGTGCAATCCGTAGATCCATCAACCCAACTCTAATTTTTGTCATGTACTAAGAAATTCATGATTACTTTTTACTTTTGCGTTTTCTTAGCAAAGTCATACACTACTGAGTTGTTAAAGATTTAAGATGTAAATAATGGATTATCAATCTATTTTTTCCCGCAGATTCTCGCCGATTTTCTTTTGGACTCTTTTGCTGCGAAAATCTGCGAAAAAATCTGCGAACTTTGCGGGAAAAAACATATTACAACTTTAACAACTCAGTAGTGTAGCAAAGTCATTCAACAGTCATTTAGTAAATTTTACAAAAGCTTGATTATCAACCCATTGCAAAAAACATCATCCATCATTACTTAAAACCAATTATTGAATCATGACAACTGATATTCTGGTTATCGGGGGCGGCATCGCGGGCTTGACCTTCGCCATCAAAACAGCCACCAAAAGACCCGATTTAAAAATCATCGTCCTCACCAAAACCGTTGAAAATGAAAGCAATACGCGTTATGCACAAGGTGGTGTTGCGGCGGTTTGGGATTTCGAGAAGGACAATTTTAAAAAACATATCGCTGATACACTCGACGCGGGCGCAGGGCTTTGCGATAAAAAAGCCGTTGAAATCGTCGTCAAAGAAGGACCCGATCGCGTCCGCGAAATCATCGAATGGGGCACGCGTTTCGACAAACATGGTGCTGAATACGATTTAGGACGCGAAGGCGGTCATACTGAAAATCGCATTTTGCATTTCAAAGATTTGACAGGTTGGGAAATCCAACGCGCCTTAGTCGCCGAAACAAAATTGCATCCTAATATTCAAATTGACGAACATTATTTTGCAGTTGACATGATTACGCAACATCATTTGGGTTATAATATCAATCGGGTTACACCTGATATTGAATGTTACGGTTGTTACGCATTGAATAAGAAAAATAATCATATTGAAACCTTCCTCGCCAAACTGACCGTCATGGCAACAGGCGGTACAGGGCAAGTGTATAAAAACACAACCAATCCAACCATTGCGACAGGCGATGGCATTGCCATGTTTTATCGGGCGAAAGGGCGCGTTGAAAATATGGAATTTGTGCAATTTCATCCGACGGCGTTATACAATCCTGCGGGCGAAAATCCAGATTTTTTAGTTTCGGAAGCGGTGCGCGGTTTTGGTGCGATTCTTAAAACCAAAGATGGAGAAGAATTTATGCACCGATATGATGAACGCGGTTCGCTTGCACCGCGTGATATTGTGGCGCGAGCGATTGACAACGAAATGAAAGTGCGTGGTACGGAATATATGTATTTGGATTGTCGGCATTTGGATAAAGACGCATTTTACGCACATTTCCCAACGATTTATGATAAATGCAAAAGTATCGGCATTGACCCGATGGAAAAAATGATTCCTGTTGTGCCTGCGTGTCATTACATGTGCGGCGGGATTCAAGCAGATGATTTTGGGCGGACTTCGATTCAGAATATTTATGCGTGTGGCGAGTGCAGTTGTACGGGGTTGCACGGAGCTAACCGATTGGCTTCCAATTCTTTATTAGAAGCATTGGTGTATGCACATCGGATTTCAGAGGACGTCTTGAAGCGCGTTAACAAGGTCAAAATCAAACAAGGCATCCCAAATTGGAACGCAGAAGGCACCACCGAACCTTCCGAATTGGTGCTGATGACGCAGAGTACGAAGGAATTGAAAGAAATTATGTCTGGTTATGTTGGGATTGTACGGTCAAATGTACGTTTGAAACGGGCTTTGGATAGATTATTTATCTTATACAAAGAAACCGAAGAATTATATCATGCCACCAAATTATCCCCACAATTGTGCGAATTGCGGAATTTGATAACCATTGGATATTTGATAACGCGTTCTGCGGCGTTGCGGCGCGAGAGTCGCGGATTGCATTACACAACCGATTATCCAAGAGAATTGCCTTTTTTAGATACCACACTTTTGTAAATAGAAATAAGGCAATGCGCTATTTCTACTCATTTGATTCTAATTCATTGAATATCAATTATTTATAGTAAAAATGTAGAGATAAGGCAATGCCTTATCTCTACTACTACTACTACTACTACTACTACTACTACTACTACTACTACTACTACTACTACTACTTATCTCTACTACATCTCTACATTGTTAACGTGGCGTTTTATTTTTACGGCATGCATCACTGCAATATTTGACCGTTTCCCAAACCTTTTCCCATTTTTTACGCCATGAAAAAGGGCGACCACACACAATACAAATTTTTTGTGGTAAATTTTCTTTTTTAATTTGTTTTTTCATGATTTATCACGCGATTTGCTCGCCCGTCATCCCAAAACGCCGTTCTTTATTTTGGAATCCTGCAATTGCTTTATAAAATTCTTCTTTTTGGAAATCGGGCCAGAAGGTTTTGGTAAAATAATATTCTGAATACGCTGCCTGCCACAATAGGAAATTGCTTAAACGCGTTTCGCCACTCGTCCGAATGACCAATTCGGGGTCAGGAATGCCCGCCGTACTCAATTCATTTTCAAACATTTTATCGGTAATATCTTCTGGGCGAATCAACCCTTTTGCCGCTTTTTCCGCCAATTGGCGCACCCCTCTTAAAATCTCCCATTTGGAACCATAATTCAATGCCAATACAAGCGTCATCCGCGTATTATTTTTAGTTGCTTCCAAACCTTCTTTCATTGCTTTGCGCGGCATCGAAGGTAAATTCTCCAAATCGCCAATAATGCGCAATTTTATATTGTTTTTATTGAGCGTTGCCACTTCGGAACGCACTGTATCAATCAAAAGAGCCATCAACGCATTCACCTCAATCGCAGGGCGATTCCAATTTTCAGTGGAAAAAGTGTACAGCGTCAAATATTTAATGCCGAGTTCAGCAGCTGTTTCGGTGATGTCGCGGACGGTTTGCACGCCTTGACTATGCCCGAAAATTCTATTTTTACCTTTGGATTTAGCCCATCGCCCGTTCCCGTCCATGATAATAGCGACATGTTGCGGTAATTTATCGGTTGCGATAAGCGATTTGAAGTCAGTCATATTGATTTTGTTGATGATAATTTGCAAAATAATGAATCCCTCCGTTTCAAACGGACTGCAAAACTATAAAGTTTTGTACGATTTGAATTAGAAAAGTTGCCAAAAGAAGGCAAAAGCTCCGAATTTCACTAATTTTCACAACTGTTTATAGCCCCATTCGTAAAAATTAGTGAAATTCGTGGCTTATTTAACACATTGCAAGGAATTGATGACATTCAAATTTAATACTAAAAATTTTTGCATTTTTCTCTTGCTTTTGGCGATTGAGATATTCATTGCAAAATATGTACATGACCGATTCATTCGCCCATTTATAGGGGATGTATTGGTGATTGTGTTAATTTATTTCTTTTTGAAAACGTTTATTCAAACCAATAATCGGTTTTTATTGTTAGGTGTTTGGGTATTTGCCTGTGCGGTTGAAGTGTTGCAAGCGTTTCATTTGGTCAACCTGTTGGGTTTGCAGCAGAACCAATTAATGGTTATTATCTTGGGTGCAACCTTTGATTGGTATGACCTTTTGGCGTATTCGATTGGAATCCTTGCACTATACAAAATAAAATTCCGTTTACTTTGAATAATTGATAATCAATGAATTAAAATTACATTGGGCAGATAGGGCAGATAGGCAGATAGGTAGATAGGCAGATAGGCAGATAGGGCAGTGCCCTATCTCTACTTTTTTAATTGAATGAAGTCAAAATGGCAACAGAAAAAATATATACGCGCTCATTCCGCTTGCGCAAAGCGTATTGGACAACGGCGGTGGTCATGTCGAGTTATTTTCGGCTTTGGTTTTTGAAAAAAATAGGGGGACAAGCATGGTATGATGCTCGCATCTTGCCGCTACACATCCGCAATGCCGAACGGGTGCGCGATGCGATTCTGGAACTCAAAGGTTTATTTGTGAAATTGGGACAAATGTTATCCATTTTGTCCAATTTTTTGCCCGAAGCGTTTCAAAAACCGCTTCAAGCACTCCAAGACCAAATGCCGCCAAGACCGTTTTCGACGGTTCAAACTCGGATTTTACGCGAGTTGGGCGAGCCGATTGAAACTCTTTTTGCGCATTTTGAGGCAATTCCAATTGCGGCTGCGTCTATCGGGCAAGTGCATCGGGCGCGCCTACACGACGGTACAGAAGTCGTCGTCAAAGTGCAACACATTGATATTGAATCGGTTGCGCAAATTGATTTGGAAATTATCCGCCGCTTGACGCGGCTCGTCGCTTGGTTTATGGAAATCAACGGCATGGATTACGTCTATACGCAGGTGCGCAAAATGATTGAAGAAGAATTGGATTTCAAACGAGAAGCAGATTCGATGGAACGCGTTCGCACCAATATTGAGGGCGATGTGGGCATCACTGTTCCAATCGTGCATCGCGCCTTTTCGACGAGCAAAGTCATTACTTCGACTTGGCATCATGGCGTGAAAATTTCCAACTTGCAACAATTGGATGAGTGGAAAATCAATCGCCACAATCTTGCGACCGTTTTATTGAAAGCATATTGCAAAATGTTGTTTAGAGATGGTTTTTATCATGCTGACCCGCATCCAGGCAATATTTTGGTGCAACCCGATGGCGTGATGGTTTTGTTAGATTTTGGTGCGGTTGCGGCGATAAGTCCGACTTTGTTGGCGGGCATTCCGCAATTGATTGAAGCGGCGGTTCGGAATGATACGGCGGCGATGGTTGCGGCATTGAATTCGATGGGATTCATCGCGCAAAGTCGGGATTCGGAACAAATGGCAGAAAAAATGTTGCATGCCGTCCGCAATTTCCTCCAAAATGAAGTCAAATTTGAAGGTTTGAACTTCAAAGATATGGATGTGGATCCGTTTAACAATAGTTTATATAGCCTCATTCAAGACATTGGTTTAAACGGCATCGCAGGAACGGTTCAAGTACCAAAAGATTATGTTTTGTTAAGTCGCATGATTACGCTATTATTGGGCTTGTGTAACGTGCTTGCCCCCAATTTAAATCCGTTAACCGTCGTGCGCCCGTATGCACAACAATATTTGTTGGGCGAAAAAGAAAGTATTTTTTCATATATGAGTGGATTAGTGCGGCGCAATGTGGCAACAGCACTTGGTTTGCCCGATGAATTGCATCAAGTGTTGCAAAAAGTCAAAAAAGGAACGCTCGAAGTCAATAATTTGGATGTTCGGAATGGAGCGCGGCTTGTCTATTATGGTGTGCAACAATTGATTTTTGCGTTATTGCTGATTGCGAGTGTGGTTTTAGGCTACTTGTTTTGGAAGGAAGGCGCACCTAAATATGTTCAATTTGCAGGTTTTGCAGGTCTTTTTTGGCTGTGGATGCTGTATCGGACGATGCGGAAAGGGGAAAAATATTTGTAAAATGGGTGCAAATACCGCACATTTGCTTTTTAAAATCATTAAAATGAAAGAGAAAAGTCTGGGAAAATGTACCATCCCATTTTTGGAAGATACATGCCACCCAATATTCGCAGATTCATCACATTTTACTATTTTAAATAAATAAAAATTATATACTGAAATTTAACTTATTTTAAAATAAAATATTAATAAAAACACAAAAATAAATTTTTATTTTGATAAAACAAATCCTAACTTTGCAAAACGTTGAAAACAACAACCACTGTCATAGAAAAAATCCTATAAACAAGCATTACAATCACTAAATCTTTTTTTTAATCATTAAATACCCCTTTCGATGAACCAACCGTTCACTCGACCGCTATTTGTATGTGGTCTGTGGCTGCTAATGGCAAGCCTTCTGCCTATGTTTGCACAAGATAATACCGTGCAACCAGGCGCACCTTCAACGATTAACCTAAGTGAGCTTGCCCGAACCGAAGCGGCTCGCCCTGCAACCGCTGTCACGCCCAGCGTTGCTAAGGATAGTGAAAAAAGACCTAAAAAAAAGAAAACAGGCATTCAATATGACTTGCCTGTGCCGCCAGAAGTGCAAGCAAGACCTGCACAAGTTTTTCCAGAGGGGAACGGCACAACCAGTCTAACATCAGGGCTCGAAAATCAGAGCGCGAACGCGCCCGCGCCCGCCGTGACGTTCCCCGCAATCATTGATAATAATACGACGATTCCACCCGATGTGAATGGTGCGGTTGGTCCGAATCACGTTTTAACGACCCTGAATTCGGAATATCGAGTTCAGTCTAAAACAGGTGCAATTACACTGACTGTTTCAGCAAGTAGTTTTTGGGCGGGTGTTGGTGGCACGAATCCATCGCCTTTCGACCCTAAAACGTTTTATGACCCAAGTGCCAATCGTTGGGTACTGGTTGCTTGTGCCAATGCTGCCGCAGCCAGTTCATCCGTTCTCATTGCCGTCTCGCAAACCAATGACCCTTCGGGTTTGTGGAATCGTTATATTATAGATGCGGATAATACCGATGTGAATTGGTTTGATTATCCAAGCATTGGTTTCAATAGTCAATGGATTGTCGTTTCGGGCAATTTATTTACGGTAGCGGCTAATAATTTTACGAATAATCGCCTTTGGATTTTTGATAAATCATTACTCTATGCAGGCAGTGCGACCCCGTTCGTGGGTACGCAGGACAGTCCACAAGGATTTACAATCGTACCTGCTCAAACCTACGACCCTGCTCAAACCACGTTACATTTAATTACCAGTTGGAATCTAAATTCAGGTGGTAATGCCTTTTTGCGTTTGTTTACCTTGACAGGAGCCGTAAATGCACCTGTTTTAACCACAGGTAACTTTGTTTCCATCAATCAGCCGTCCAGTTTCAGTGAAGTAGATGCGCCTCAATTGGGTGCGGCTCAACTTATTTCGACCAATGATACACGTATGCATAATGCAGTGTTCCGCAATGGTTCGCTTTGGTGTACGCATACCGCTTACTTGCCCGCCGCCGCACCGACGCGCAGCAGTATTTATTGGTGGCAAATCAACCCGACAACGGCTGTCGCACAACAGTTTGGCAAAGTAGATGATGCAAATGTATTTCGAGCCTTCCCAAGCATCGCCGTAGATGGCAATAATAATATGTTATTGGGCTATTCTCAATTTTCAACGGCAACATTTGCCTCGTCAGCGTACTCTTATCGGGCATCAACGGACGCGCCGAATACGCTACAAGCTCCTTTTGTCTTTAAAGCGGGAGAAGCCAAATATTTTAAAACGTTTGGCGGCACTACGAATCGTTGGGGCGATTACACTATGACGATGATGGATCCTTCGGACCCGAACGCGCTCTGGACGATTCAACAATACGCTGCTACGCCAGGTGGTGGGTTTGATAGATGGGCTACGCAATGGGCAAAAGTAACCACAAGTGCTGTTGTGGGTTGTAATCCGCCAACGAATCTTGCAGTAAACGCCATTGCTGCAACGGGGGCAACAGTCACTTGGGACGCGGCTCCAAATGCCGTTTCTTACACCCTTGAGTACAAAACCAATGCTGCCCTTGCATGGACTCCAATTGCAGGTATCACCACAACCAGTCGAAATTTAACCAATTTGTTGGGTAGCACGGTATATAATGTTCGGATTAAAACGATTTGTGCAGCAGCTTCGAGTGCATACGCTCCGACAGTCAATTTCACGACGCTTACGCCTTCGTGTACGGCTCCGAATGCGCCAACCATTGACCCACTGACGATTACCGCTTCGACAGCGGTTGTGAATTGGAATGCGGTTGTTGGAGCGTCGAGTTATACGTTGGAGTATAAACTGAATGCAGCAGCAACTTGGTCAATAATCCCGAATTTGGCTGTCACGACCCGCACTTTGACAGGTTTAGCTGCCAACACCTTATATAATGTGCGTATTAAATCGGTTTGTTCGGCAGCACTTACAGCCTATTCGCCCGTTGTCAATTTTACAACGCTTGCGCCGCCTTGTACGGATGTCAATGAACCGAACAATTCAACCGCAGCCGCAAAAGTGATTGCTGTTAACTCAATGACGCTTGGTAGTATCACGACAACTGGCGATAATGATTATTATCGCATTACAACAACAGCAAACATGACAAATTTATCTATTGCGTTAACGCAATTGAATAGCGATTTTGATATGGTGCTATACGATGCTGCTGCGAATCTAATCAGTTTTTCCAATCTGTCGAATAACGCCAATGAAGTTATTCACTTTCCGAGTACCACGCCAAACACCTATTATATAAGGATCTATGGTTTTGCGAATGCGGTGCAACAGGGATGTTATCGGTTGACCGTTTTAGCGGATGGTACTCCGTTTTCTTGTCCTGTGGCTTCGGGAGCCAATGATAAAGCCCCTGTGAAGCGCATTGCGCCTGTGAATCAAGAAACACAAATTGGTTTGCACCTGTATCCGAATCCAACTCGGCAGGCGGTGAATTTAGACGTGGATGCGACACTCGGCGGTGAATATGAAATTCGCTTTTATGATTTGTTGGGCAAAGAAGTGTTGCAACAAACACATCTATTAACGGTTGGTAAAAATAATTTAGTGGTGGCAACGGATCAGTTACAAAGAGGTGTGCATTTTGTGCGTGTTTCTCAAGGAGCTATTTCGATTTCAGATAAGTTGGTTATTGAATAATTAGTTAATTAGTTGATAATCAATGGTTTAACTAACAAACTAATGCCAATTAGGGAAAAAACAAGAGTCATCTCGAATCAACATTTGAGATGACTCTTGTTTTTTCCACAAAACTTAGTTGTGAAAGCAATAGGTACATTTCGGGCACTATTTTGAAAATTCAATATTTCCTTGTTTCTTTGCGTTCATTTTACCAAAAAAAAGAATTGAAAATGACCCGACTCAGTGTTAATATTAACAAAATCGCTATTTTGCGCAATGCGCGGGGCGGTAATTTGCCCGATTTACTACAAGTAGCACGTGATTGTGAAAAATTTGGTGCAGAAGGCATCACCGTACATCCGCGTCCCGATGAACGGCATATTCGACGAGCCGATATTGCGCCGTTGAAACAATTGGTGACGACCGAGTTTAATATAGAAGGTTATCCTGATGCGTCTTTTTTAGAATTGGTTTTGAAAAACAAACCGCATCAATGTACACTCGTGCCAGACGCGCCCGGACAAATTACGTCCGATCATGGCTGGGACACTATCAAACAAGCCGCTTTGTTAAAACCGATGATTGCGACCTTGAAAAATGCAGGGATTCGGGTTTCGCTCTTTGTGGATCCTGATGAACAAATTGTAAGAGGTGCAAAAGAAGTTGGTGCGGATAGGATTGAGTTATACACGGGTATATATGCAAAAGATTTTCATAAGCATCAAAAAACGGCTGTAAAACCTCATGTGCGCTGTGCGGAATTAGCGCATGAATTGGGTTTGGGTGTGAATGCGGGGCATGATTTGAATTTGGATAATCTGCGTTATTACAAAGAAAATGTATTGCCTTTGGATGAAGTTTCAATTGGGCACGCCTTGATTTCGGATGCGTTATATTTTGGATTGCATAATACAATTCAATTGTATTTGCGGCAATTGAAAAACTAAACAGATGTTGAATTTCGGAAAGCATTGATTATCAATGCTTTCCGAAAATAAATACTCAATTTACTCATCTAAAGCCTTCATAAAAGCATCAATCCATTTATGCTTTTTTCTCAAATTTTTCAATTTGCCTCTTTTGTTCAAGTAAACTAAGACGAACCCGATTACTTCTTTGTGTCCATATAAAAACGAACCTGCCTCCATGATAGCATCTGCCAACTGAGAACGAGTAGCACCTCGCTTCTTGTACTTCTCATAAACCTCCAAAATAGAAGATTCGCTTTGTGCTACTGCTTCAGCAGTATCGTTCACAAAAGACTCAATTTCTGAATTATCAAGATTTTCTTCAAAAATCTTATCCAGATTCAGTTTTTCAACTTCATCGTTAACTTGCAATAACTCTTGAGTTGTTAAAAAACCATGCGCAAGATGTTTAAATTCTTCTGCCACCGATAAGGAAGCGTTTAACGTTTTAATTTTTGACATGACTAAAAGATTGAAATTAGAGATTGATTTTATTGCCATTATGATATAAGTGAATCACCGAGCGATTCGCTGCATACGCAGCAGCACGCTTTTTATCAAAGTTATGCTTAAAAAGGCTGTCATAAAACAAGTCAGAACTTTGAGTTATATTATCATCATCCACATCTCCCTCAACGCCCAACACATATATATCTATTTTGCTAATTTCTTGTGCCAAATGATGAGCATTGGCAGCTTGTAAAACAATAAGACTCAATGGATTATATTTTTTAACGGTTGTAAAGGTTTTTTTTAAAGAGACTGCATCCAATTGATTTTTAGTACGCCCATCACCGCTTGTAAACGTTAATGAACCATTTATAGTATAACCCGAAAAATGAACAATTTCAATATCGGAATCATTTAATGTTTTAAGAAAATCCGTAGGATTCACTTGATTATGCGTTAAACAGCACCATGTTTCCTGATAAGGTTCAAATACTTTTTTAATAGCTGCAACTTCTTCTTCCATTTTTCTTTTTGCTGTTTTAGGCGGGTTGGCACTGAAATAAATCATTTTTTTAATTTTAGGAGTCAAATCAGCCTGTTTTTGTCTTTCCGTTTCATTTTGTTCATTTTGAAGCAAATAGTGCAGCCCAACTCTAAAATCAGCTATATTGTAAGTACGAAATTTATAATCAAAACTTTCTTTGCCTCTTTTTGCATATCCATCCACTATATCTATTGGCACAAAATGAGGTTGCTCTATTGCAATACTTTCATCAGCCTTGCCCCCTATTACATTACTCATCGTAGCGAACAACTTTGCAGCAAGCGATAAAGCAGCACGACCCGCTATACCGATTGTAATACGATATTTTTCCATATCTGCCTCAAAAAAGCCATATGTATTTGGCTGTTCCTCCCATTTGAAATAAATCCCATTTTTCCAATGTTGATGCGTTTTAGCATATTTGGAAATGTTCATTAGACAAGTAGCTATTGATGAATAAGTGTAAAAATCATAGTTATATTTTTTAAAAAAATGCGGTTTTAACCCATATTCTCTTGAAAAAATATCATAGACTTGTTTTTTTTGATTTTCACAAGACCATGATGGAATACACCAATATTCTTTGCGCAATGAATAAGCAATTTGATACGCTTCCATGAGTTTTAAAACATCTTTTGAAGGCGCAAGTGCCTCAAAATCTTTTAAAATGGATGTGTTAAAAATACCATTATTGGCTTGTATCATCTTTGAAAACCAATCTTCTCCATTAAATATTTTGCAAATCGCATTCAATACCAAATTTTCTTTCAATAAAATATAACTTGACTCTATATAACATATCGTACCAACATTATGAAGCCAATAAATCATATTTGACAATATACCCTCCGAAGGATTTGAAAAACACGTTTGAATAATTTGTTTTAGGCTATCTTCACCAATTGACCAATCGGGCAATTGTTCAACACATTTTTGTACCGAAATCCATTCATGCGTAATTTTTAAGCGTTCTTTCAAGATAAATTTGCCGCAAAATTGTAATTCTGATTTAAAGGACCTTATACTACCACTACCAATATCATATTTTTGAATGCTATGTTCTGAATATTTTTCCAATAATGCGCCATAATTATCAGGGGCTGTATTATAATGTTTTGGCAAATCAATTTTGTTTTGAACCAAAAATACAAAATTTTCTTTGTCAGAAATATCATTTTGGTCTTTTTTCCAAATTTTATGTTGATTTTTTGCCTCATCTACCCAGTAAGAAATCGGGTAATCGGGGTAATATGGCGTGTAGATAGGCTGCTTCAAATCCCACGTCACCAATACAAGTGCTTCGGAACGCATCCAAAATTCCTGAATTGCATGATGAAAAGGCAGCCTATCTATTTCAAAAATTTTATAACAAAGATTTTCCGTAGGTCGCCACTCATTGTTGAAAGCAGATTTCCCTAATAATTCTTTTTTTAGATATGTTTTTCCTGTACCTTGATTACCCACTATTAACAATTTAATGACATTATTAACTTTTTCATTGGACAACTTATCATTAAAATAACTTTTTAGTGAATTAATACCATCCAAATAAGCACTTGGGATATTTTCAATTGGATTGCCAAATAGCCAAAGTGCTTCTAATTTCGCTTCATTAATCCAATTTTTAGGGACTGTCTTTATTTTATTAAAGGACAAATTTAAAGTTTTTAATCGTTGAAAACCATTTAAACTTGTCATTTTTTCAATTACATTTTGTGATAAATCCAAATAGGTAAGTTGCGGCAAAGGTTTAAATAAATCAAGAGTATCTATTACACAGTCTTGTAGAGATAACGACGACAATAAATTAAACTCATGTTTCGTAAATATAGCCATATTGTCATTAGATAACAAGTTCCCATTCAAATTTAAGCCTTCAAGATGTTTTAAATTTTGTATAAAATCAATTGTTGTAAGATTATTGTTAGCGACCGATAAATCGCGCAGTTTTTGCAAATATTTTAAAAATTCGTAATCCTCAATTAAAATGTTTTTATTTTTTGAAATATTTAATACATTTATTTTACGTAAATTATGAATTGGTTGAAGATTTAATATATCATTTCCTTCTAAATTTAAAAATTTTAAATTTTGTAAATTTGAAATTGGTGTAATATCTTGTATCAAGTTATTATGTAAAATCAAGCGTGTTAAATTCGCAAGTGGTATTATAAAATCTATATTTTCAATCATTAAACCCCCTAAAGCCAATACATTCAAATTTTTATTTTTTTCCATAAATGAAAAATTCTTTATTAAATCCACACCATATTCATTTTCATCACTCGAATCTACATCAACTATCATAATAAACTGCTTCAAATTGGGTAGATTATCGAAACAAGCATCATCAATACATTTTCCTTTAATTTCCTTGTAATCAAAGCATATAGATAAATTTTCCAAAAGTGGCAATAATTTGAGAAAAGATAAGTCTATCGCTTTTAGATTCCAGATTTCTAATGACACAAGTTTGCTGAATTGCCCTAAGAAAGCGCAATCGTCTATCAAAGACGCATCAAAATCAAGCTTCTGTAATAACGGAAAAGACTCTAAAAACTCAAAATTGTTAACAGGAGGTAGCATCAATGTCGTCAACGAATCCAATTCGTAAATTGAACGAGGAATTCGTGAAAGACTGAGATACCTTATATCTAACTCCTTTGATTGACTTTCTTTTGATTTTGAAATGCGTTTTGAAGCTTCTACAAAACCACTATTATTATTCATAACTAATTTAGCTTGAGAGATTTAAATATTCAATTTTTCCCCATTATAAAATAAGTTAATATCGTTTTCATGTTTCAAATCATACATAAGCGCATTTAATCGCCCAAATTCCACTGCTTTTTTTAAATCACTTCCTTTCGCAAGTGTATCATAAAAAACATCTGAAAACGCTCTTGACGCAGTATCAGCAATTTTATCTTTCGCGCCAACAACGTAAAAACCATGTTGGCTAATTACGTTTGCCTGCACTTCCGAGTAACAGGCATTCAAGACAACCAATTCCAAACTCGGTACATTGCGTTTCAAACTCTTAAAAATGGCATCTAAAGCGCGGGTAGGCATGATTTTATAGCTTCGTTTATCCTCCGAAGCAACGATTAAACCGCTTCCATCTTCCAAAGTAGTTTTACCTTCGGGATTATTTTGTTTGGCATCTTCCAGCATTTTACGAATTTTAGGGTCGCCATATTTGCCGTGACCAGAAAAATGAAGACACCAAGGAAGTCTATCAGGATGCGTTGCAGCCTTCAAAATATCCGCAGGCGTTACTTGCTCATCTGAATAAACAGCAAATTTATCTTTGTGATGCTGCACCGATTGCTGAATCATATAATACTCATCTCTCAACTTTAAAGAAGCTGTTTTGGCAGGATTAGCCATGAGCATGATAATATTTTTAAGTTGTGGAGGCGATTTTTGGTTGGGATTTTGATGTTGAGGTGCTGATTCACTGACTAAGTTAAAAAATTCATCTGTCATTTCTAATAAACTGTGAGCAATTCGATTACGAGTTAGATTTTCTTCAAAATTGCTAAGAAGCCCCGATATACGACTGTGATTAAAGTTGTTCCATTGAGCAGATAGCACCATAACACCATTTTTTGCTTGCGCGTCATTAAGTTGTTTTGACCATTCAAGTAACGTTTTAACTGCATAATCCAACTTTCCGTGACTTACCAACTGATAAATTTTTTCTTTATACATATAAAAGTAATTTTATTAGAAATATGAAATGTTGCATATAATTAGACGACAAATTTACATGTTTTTTTGTTTTAAAAAGTGATAAAACAAAAAGAGCGTAAATATTTGATAAACAAATATTTACGCTCTCTTTTAGTACCCCCGGGGGGAATCGAACCCCCACGATATTGCTATCACTGGATTTTGAGTCCAGCGCGTCTACCAATTCCGCCACAGAGGCAGGTACTTACAATTCAAAATTGACTTTCAAAAAATAAGTCATATTTTCTTATTTCTGTCTGCTTTTTTCTATTGCGCTGCAAAGGTAGTAAGAGTTTTTTGAATCCGCAATAGATAACGCTTTTTTAAGTAAAAATTTTTCACATTTTTTTTTTCATCATGTGTTAAAAAAGTCGCATCCTCCTTTTCCAAAACAGGTTGCACCTCATTAAGTAATTGATTTTCAATACTTTTGATGTCATTTAGAATTTGTTGATATTTTTGAGCATCAAAATCAAATTGCAAATCGTCAAGCGATTCATTCAATTCCATCATTTCCATTAAAAAATCTTGTGGCAATTTTGTTTCGCCTTCTTTGCCGAGCACGTTCAACAGTTGCAAAACATATTCCATGCGTTTATCAAAATCGGATAATGTTTTATACGCTTTATTGTTCAAAGTGGAAAGGGTTAAAACTTCGGCTTGTTTTTCGGCACTTTCGGAGGTATAGAAATCAGGATGATATTTGCGACTGTTGCTGTAAAACGCTTTTTTTAAAGCAGCACCGTCTATTTGAAAACGGATCGGCAAATGATAAAATTCAAAATAATTCATTGATTATCAATATTTTATGAAAATTTCAAAGATACTTTTTTCTACACTACTGAGTTGTTAAAGATTTAATGCGTAAACGATTCATTATCAATCTATTTTTTTCCCGCAGATTTCGCTGATTTTCTTTTGGAGTCTTTTCTGCGAAAATCTGCGGGAAAAAACATATTATAACTTTAACAACTCAGTAGCATAACTTTTTTCAATCGTTCCACAAAAATAGACAAACTTTCATTCAAGTGATAAGATTTCAAAAGTTCTTTCTGCTTTTTAAAAGGTTTAACGGCTTCCTCATAACGTTTCGGTTCTTTGGAATCAATATACCACTTATGCCCTGCTTTTTGCAAACCTTTGTTTAAAGTCGCCAAACAACCTACTGTTTTAGAAGCATTTGCCTTTTCTGTCGGGAAAT
>JBEEMZ010000056.1:0-21745 GCA_041192405.1 Bacteroidota bacterium
AATCCCGCGTTTGTAAGAGCAAGTCGCCCATTAAATTTTGTGCATCATTATAATAACGACTGCCTTGCGGAATACTTGACAACGCATTCACCGCATCTTGAATATATTTCAATTCATAACTCAACTTGGCATAATTAAATAAGGCATCTTCTTGAACGGCAGGGTCAAAATTCATACGGGATGCCGTCGCAAAAGCATTCCGCGCTGCGCCTCTATCGCCTGTCCGCAAATAGCAATCGCCCAACATGACGAGTGCATTTTGTCCCATTTTATTGGCAGTCCGATTCAGGTTTTCCAAATTTTTGCCCGATTCAGCATATTTACCAACCCGATATTGCGCAAATCCCAATTGATAAAAATCTTCTTCGCGCATTTTATTATTGCCTTCACCGCCGACTTCCAAATATTTGACAGCATTTGGATAATCTTTTTTCTCAAAATACGCTTGTCCAATCAATTGATTTAATTCCCGACCTGTGCGCAATTTAGGGTCTTGCGCGGCGCGAGTACCATAAGTGATAACCTTATCGTAATCATGTTGTGCAAAATAAATTTGCGTTAAATAGTAAGGAATATATTGAGCATAAGTCTTGCTTTTTTCGACGCGTTGGAAACTTTTAATAGCTTCATCATATTTTGTTTCGAAAAAAGCGGTCATCCCATAATAATAATTGGCAGGATAAAAATATTCACCATCTTTTTCCTTGACTTGCTCAAAACAAGCTTTTGCTTTTGGAAACTGTTTGCGGACAAAATACGCATATCCTTTTTTGAAAAAGGCTTCCGTGCGCAAATCGCTACTGATTTCGGAATCATTGAGCATTTCAAAAAAACGCAACGCTTTATCAAATTCCTGTGCGTTGTAATAGTAATTGCCCATTTCAACAATCGCCTGTTTCGCTAACGGGTCGGGCGAATAGTTGCGAATATAATCTGCAATTAATTGTTCCGCATTGGGCTGCCCCGTGCGGACTGCCGATTTTGCCAAATATAATTCGGCACGACCGCGCAATAACTTACTTTCAGGCTCTACCGCAGGGCGCAATTGGTCGAGCGAGACTTGAAATTCTCGTTGCGCGGCTCCGTAAATACCTTTCTCATAAAAATCTAACCCGCGTTTGTAAGCAAGGTTTGCTTCCGTAAAAACGGTGGTTTGTTGCGCTCCGACTGAACTGCCGTATAATAACAAGCAAAGTTGAGTCGAGAAAATGAATTTAAATTGCATCATTAATTGAAATTAGCTATGGATGGTTTTGCGATTGTAAAATTAAACTTTATTGGTAAACGCTGTTTGTTTGAAAAAAGGGTTGTTGGTTTCATTTTTTGACAATTTGTTAACGAAATGATCTTTCATTGGAGTCAAAATGACTGCAAAACTATTCTAATTATTTGTAAAAAATACAAAAATGCAGTTTAGACGATGTATTTTTATATTTTTAATTACCTTTGCCACCTTGCGAATATTTCAATTAAAAAAAATGAAAGAGCTATTTCCATTATTAAAGCAAAAAGTTTTTGAAAAACAGGCTTTTGCATTGGCTACGGTTGCAACGACTTGGGGTTCGTCGCCGCGTCCCGCAGGTTCCGTTATGGCTATTTTTGAAGATATGACAATGGCAGGTTCGGTGTCAGGCGGCTGTATTGAAGGAGAAGTGGTTCGACTTGGGTTAGAGGTTTTGAAAACGGGCAAACCCATTCACAAGACGTTTGGTATCTCGGATGACGATGCTTGGACAGTTGGTTTAAGTTGTGGTGGAAAAGTGTCCGTTTGGATTGAAAAATTTATTGCATTTGACGATGAAAATCATTGGAATCAGCTTTCTAACGCGCTGGAAACCGATAAAAGTGTGGTTTTGATAACGAATATGACAACGGGACAGCATCAAATGGGACTTCCAGAAACCGAAAAATGGATTTTTGAATCAACAGACAAAGAATTACAACAAGCAATTGAGCAAAAGTACCATTCCAATCAAACGGGCATTGTGCACACGAGTACTGGTGAAAGCCTTTTCATACGCGTTTTTCCAAAGAAACCGCGTTTATTCATGATAGGTGCAGCGCACATTACGGTAGATTTAGTCCGTTTTGCGAAAGATTTTGATTTTAAAACCATCGTCATTGACCCACGAGGCATTTTTACAAAACAAACTCGTTTTGAAATCGCGCCCGACCAATTAATAGAAGCATGGCCTGCGGAAGCCTTATCGGAGGAGCAGTTTGATGCATACGATTACGCCGTCATCCTCTCACACGACCCTAAAATAGATGACCAAGCACTTGAACTTTTTTTGAACAGTCGTATTAAATATATAGGTGCATTGGGCAGCAGCAAAACGCATCAAAAACGAGTATCACGGCTTCTCAATATGGGTTTTTCGGAAACAAAAATTGCTGAAATCTATTCGCCCGTTGGTATTTCAATCGCGGCGCGTTCTGCAAAAGAAATCGCGTTAAGTATCATTGCACAAATTATTCAAATCAAAAATGCAAAGGCATAAGTCCTTTAATTGAAATGCATCCCATATTTGACCTATATATGTGTTTCAAAACAGATGTGACCTATGCACCTATGTGTTTCAAACAAACAAAATGTTATCCGTAACTCAAATCAATATTTACCCAATAAAATCGTTCGACGGCTACACGGTTCAAACCGCCATTGTCGAAAAACAAGGACTTCAATACGATAGGCGTTGGATGCTAATCAACTCAGATGGCATATTTCTAACGCAACGAACACATCCACAAATGGCACTTTTTCGCGCCCATATTCAAGATAACCAATTGATTATCAATCATAAGCCTACGCAACAAACATTAATTACACTGGATTTAAAGGAGGTAACAGGTGAAACAATGATGGTTGAAATATGGGACGACCGTTGTAAAGCAGCACTCGTTTCGAAAAAAGCAGACCAAATTTTAAGTGCTGCGCTTGGTTTTGATTGCAAATTAGTCAAAATGCCTGATGAAACGATGCGCCGCGTTGATGAGGATTTCAACACAGGCGAAGATATAGTTAGTTTCGCGGACGGCTACCCTATTTTGATTGTCGGCGAATCGTCTTTGGATGATTTAAAAAACAGATTTGACAATGAAAATAAAGAGAATATAACGATGCGGCAGTTTAGACCCAATATTGTTTTTTCGGGTGGGCAGCCTTTTGAAGAAGATACTTGGAACCATTTCCGCATTGGTGACATTCATTTTCAAGGCGTGAAACCTTGTGCGCGTTGTGTTTTGACAACGATTGACCCAGATACAGGCATCGTGGCAAGCGATAAAGAACCATTAGCCACATTATCAACGTATCGAAAACGAAATCGAAAAATTTATTTTGGTCAGAACGCGATTTGGAGAGATAAACGTTGGTTATGGGCGATGCCGCCAGAGATTCATGTGGGTGATATTTGTAGCATATAGTTTTGTTTGAAAAAAGAATCGCAAATTTACTACACTACTGAGTTGTTAATTTTTTTCCCGCAGATTTTAAAAGTGAGGTGTGCAAATGTAAATCATTTTTGTAACAATTGCGTTTTTTGTTATCATTTTTTTTAAAAACAGTTAAATTTACGTTTTTTTTTTTCATAAAAAATCACAAATGATTGATTTTAAAGCAATTATAGAAAACGAAATCACCCTTGACCCTGATAATCCTGCCGAATTACGCCGTTTGGCGCATCTTATGGTAGATGATATGTTTGATTATTTGTCGAATGTACGGGAACGCCCTGTTTGGCAAGCTGTTCCAGAAACCACAAAACAATTCGCTCGTGAACCGTTGCCCATAAAAGGACAACCGGTTGAATCCGTTTATGAATCATTCAAAGAACATATATTGCCTTATACAAAAGGTAATATTCACCCTCGTTTTTGGGCATTTGTGCAAGGAACAGGTACGCATTTGGCAATGATGGCAGATATGTTGGCTTCTGGCATGAATCCCAATGTGACGATTGGCGATCACGCGGCTATGTATATTGACCAACAAGTGATTGATTGGTCAAAAGAAATGTTGAATTTTCCACAAACTGGTAGCGGAATGTTAATGAGTGGTGGTTCGATGGCGAATATTACGGCATTAATTGTTGCCCGAAATGCGTTTGATGAAAGGATTCGCTCCAAAGGTTTGAATCCTAAATTAGTGATGTACGCATCTGCCGAAACACATAGTTGCCAACAAAAAGCAGCTGAAATTATTGGTATCGGAACCGAAGGCATGCGCAAAATACCTGTTGATAAAGATTTTAGAATGAATCTTGCTGCCTTGAAACAACAAATTATGGATGATAAAGCGGCTGGTTTCATGCCTTTTTGCATTGTTGGCAATGCTGGAACAGTGAGTACAGGTGCAATTGACCCGTTAAACGAATTATGGGCGATTTGTAAGAAAGAAAAATTATGGTTTCATATTGATGGGGCATTTGGGGCATTGGCGAAATTATTGCCTGAATTTCAACCGCAACTTAAAGCCATTGAATTAGCGGATAGTGTTTCCTTCGATTTTCATAAATGGATGTATATGCCGTATGAAATTGGTTGTATTTTGTTCAAAAACAAGGATTTACATAGAAAATCTTTTGCAATGCAACCAGCTTATTTGTTGAGTCATGAACGCGGTTTGGCGGCGGGACCTGATTCTTTAAACAATTACGGACCCGAATTATCACGCGGTTTTAAAGCATTGAAAATTTGGATGAGCCTTAAAGAACATGGTATTGACAAATTTAGGAAATTGGTTCAACAAAATGTTGCACAAGTTTTATACTTGCAGGATTTGATTGAGAAACAGCCTAAATTGGAAATGCTGACTCCTGTAACGATGAATGTTGCCTGTTTTCGGTACAAACCATTAGAAAAAACGATTTCAACAGATGAGTTGAATCGTTTAAACAAAGAAATTTTGATGCAATTGCATGAAAAAGGCTTATCTGCGCCATCTTACACATTATTGCATGGTCAGTATGCGATTCGGGTGGCAAATGTGAATCATCGAAGTACAAAATCGGATTTTGAAGCATTGGTGAATGATGTGGTTTTGCTTGGAGATGCACTTGTTTGAATTAGGATTTGTCATTCCGCAGGAAACTTTTGTGTTTCCTGCGGAATGGCAAACGGAATGACAAATCCTAATTCAAAGCGCGTCGAATTTGCGCATAATGCCGATTACAATGCGTCTCCATGAATTTTAACATTTGTAATACATTGAGTTTACCAACAATTGGATGCTTAGAAACTTCTGCCGACAAAACTATATCCGACATATTATCCACAAATTGTTTAAAATTTTGTCGTTCAGCAGCCCATTTTGCGCCATCCGTTTGTAAATCAGTTGTTGTTGGCATTGCCTCCAAATAATTAGGTGCTTTAATTTTCACGCCAGGCATTGCAAAAGCAATCCGCAATTTGTAATAGCCCCATTGATTTTTCCAAGTTGTTTGTTTTGGATTGGGTTCAAAATGCAATTTTTTCTTCATGTAACTCAATGTACCACGTTCTGCCTCTATCAAATGTACCACATTTTGCAAGGCAGACCAAGTACTCGGTGTAGGATTTGCAGTCAAAGCAGCTTGCGAATACTTAGATAATTCCGACATCATACGAACGCGATCCTTTTCAATGCGTTCAAAAACTTGATTAATTTCAGTCCTCATTTTTTCAGTCTTTATTTTTGCCCCGAATTGCACGCAATTAGAAATGATTTGTGCAATTCGGGGCAAAAGTGGCAAAAATTGGATAAATTATTTTGGACAAAAATACAAAAAGTGTAATCAATTCTTGCAAATTTTAAAAAAAATCGGAAATTCGCGGCGTTTTAATGATGAATATCATTATATTTTCGAGGTTCATCATTTGTAATCTACTAATTACCCCACTATTCATCATTTATAATTCATCATTCATCATTATAAAATAAAATGAAGCAACCTATTGTCCCAAAAATCCCCAAAACACTCGAAATGCACGGGGATACGCGCATAGATGATTATTATTGGCTCAATGACCGCAATAATCCAGCAGTTATTGCTTATTTGAACGCTGAAAATGCGTATCGAAAAGCAAAAATGGCACATACAGATGATTTTCAAAAAAAATTGTTTGATGAAATTGTTGGTAGAATCCAGCAAACCGATATGAGTGTGCCTTATAAATCAAATCATTATTTTTATTACACGCGTTTTGAGGCGGGCAAAGAGTATCCTTATCAATGCCGTAAAAAAGATTCTTTGGATAATGCCGAAGAAATCTTCTTAGATATTCCGAATTTAGCGAAAGGACATGCTTATTATGCGGTTGGTGGCGTGTCGGTCAGTCCCAATAATGAACAATTGTGTTATGGGGTAGATACGGTGAGTCGGCGACTTTACACCTTATGTTTTAAAAACTTAAAAACAGGTGCAGTTGCGCCAACAGCGATTCCTAATACGACAGGTGGTGCCGTCTGGTCAGCCGATAATAAAACCATTTTTTACACGCAAAAAGATACCGAAAGTTTGCGTTCCTGCCGTATTTTCAGGCATACTGTTGGGACAGACCCTGCAAACGATGTCTTAATTTTTGAAGAAAAAGAGGAAGCCTTTCACTCGTTTGTAACGAAAACAAAGTCTAAAAAATATATTGTAATTGGTTCATCCTCAACGGTTTCTACTGAATATCAGATTTTGGAAGCGGACAATCCAACAGGCCATTTTCGCATTATCCAACCGCGTGAACGCGATTTGGAATACGCTATTGCGCATTATGAAAATGATTTCTATATTGTAACCAATTATCAAGCGAAAAATTTTCGTTTGATGAAATGTAATGCAGATGGAAACACGCATAAAGAAAATTGGATTGAAGTCATTCCGCATAGAACCAATGTTTTGTTAGAAGATATTGACATTTTTAAACAATTTCTGGTCGTTTCCGAACGAAAAGAAGGGATTACACGGTTGCAAATCCGCGCTTGGGATGGTTCGCAGGAGCATTATATTGATTTCGGTGAATCGGCATACATGGCGTACACAAGTACAAACCCCGATTTTGATACCGCCATTTTGCGATTGGGCTACACGAGTTTGACAAGACCCAATTCCGTTTTTGACTACAATATGCAAACGCGAAAATTGCATTTATTGAAACAAGAAGCGGTTTTAGATGCAAATTTTAAAACAGAAAATTATACTTCTGAACGCATTTACGCGACTGCCAAAGATGGCGTATTAATTCCTATTTCATTGGTTTATAATAAGAAATACAGTAAAAATAAAAAAAATGCGTTACTTTTGTACGCGTATGGTTCTTACGGACATAGTATGGATCCGTATTTTAGTTCGCCGCGATTGAGTTTACTGGATAGAGGTTTTACGTATGCGATTGCGCACATACGGGGCGGTCAAGAAATGGGTCGTCATTGGTACGAAGATGGCAAATTATTAAAAAAGAAAAATACATTTACCGATTTCATAGATTGTGCGGAACATTTGATTGCAAATGGTTATACTTCTAACAACAAATTGACGGCAATGGGTGGTTCTGCGGGCGGTTTGTTGATGGGCGCAATTCTTAACATGCGTCCTGATTTGTGGAAAGGCGTTGTTGCGGCGGTTCCGTTTGTGGATGTGGTGACGACGATGTTAGATGAAAGCATTCCTTTGACGACGGGTGAATTTGATGAGTGGGGCAATCCTAAAAATAAGGAATATTATGAATACATAAAGTCTTATTCTCCTTATGATAATGTTGAAAAAAAGGCATATCCTGCGTTATTAATCACGACGGGTTTGCATGATTCACAAGTGCAATATTGGGAGCCAGCCAAATGGATTGCCAAATTGCGCACCCATCGCACCAATCGCAAAGCATTATATATGTATTGCAATATGGAAACAGGACATGGCGGCGCGTCGGGTCGTTTTGAGCGATACAAAGAAGTTGCAATGGAATACGCGTTTCTATTGGATTTATTTAAAATAACAGAATAATATTTTTTCGTTATTTTGGAATATAAATTTTTATATTAGAGTTGGGTTGATGGAAGGACGGATTACACGGATTTGCACAGGATTGATACGGATGTTTACGGTATCCTGTGAAAATCCGCGCAATTCGTCCTTCCATCAACCCAACTCCAACTATTTTCATTAAAATATTAATAACCAAATTATTATGAATTATAAAAATATCATCATTGAAAATAAAGAGGGCATCGTTGTCTTAACCATCAGCCGCGAAAAAGCCATGAACGCGCTCAATCAACAAACAATGAGCGAATTAGAGCAATTTTTTAGCAAAGATGCCGCATCCATACAAGGTTTACGCGGTGTCATCATCACAGGTGCAGGCGAAAAAGCGTTTGTTGCAGGTGCAGATATTAGCGAATTTACGGCTTTCGCCAACGATGATACCAGTCCATACGCCAAACGCGGACAAGATATTTTTTTCTTAATTGAAAATTTTACCAAACCCGTGATTGCAGCAGTGAATGGTTTTGCTTTAGGCGGCGGCTGCGAATTGGCGATGGCGTGTCACCTACGCATGGCAAGCGAAAATGCCAAATTTGGGTTGCCTGAAGTTGGTTTAGGCATTATTCCCGCTTATGGCGGTACACAACGATTGGTTCAACTCATAGGCAAAGGTCGTGCGCTCGAAATGATGATGACAGGCGATATGATTGATGCCCATACAGCACTTCAATTTGGTTTAGTGAATCATCTGGTGGCGCGAGGAGAAGCCGTAACCAAAGCAAAAACGATTTTAACTAAAATCATTCAAAAAGCACCTTTAGCGATTTCGGTTGTTATCGAAGCCGCGAATGCTGTTTTTAACGAAAAAGTCAATGGATTTGAAAAAGAATCTAAATCTTTTGGCAAATTGACTAAAACAGATGATTTTAAAGAAGGTGCGAAAGCCTTTTTAGAAAAACGTAAAGCAACTTTTACGGGTCAGTAAGAAAAGAGTCGGAGTGTCTCTTTTTATTTTTATATTTTTGAAAAAAAGTAAAAAGAAGACGCTCCTACCCTATCCTTTTATAAATATTTGTTTATCAATGGTTTATAAATAATTCATAGAATGAATAACATTTATACAGCATTCATTTTTCAAAAAATAAAACTTTTTTTCATTTTTTTGAAAAAAAAGTGAAAAAAAGTTTGCAGATTTCAAAAAACGTCCTACCTTTGCAGCGCAATTGAAAGACAGGGCAACAAAACGCACTGAAAAACAATTGTGGAAGAGCTTGTAGCTCAGCTGGTAGAGCATTTGACTTTTAATCAAAGGGTCTCGGGTTCGAATCCCGACAAGCTCACAATTCAACTATAAATGCGCCGTAAGTTATTGGAAATCAATAATTTACGGCGCGTTTGTTTATGGCAATCCCAAAAACAGCTAAAACACTAAAACAGGACACGCATTTTCACAAATGCGAATCGCTATTCGTGAAAATGCGTGTCCTGTTTTGAAAAAGGGTTCTACCAGCTATCATTTTCACCTATCATTTTCACACCATTTGGAGTTGCAAAATATAAAAACAGTTAAAGTTAATTGACCACCGCTTTGTATTTAACAAATATAAAATGCGTAAAATCAATGTTGTAAAAATTAAACACGATTCGAGGTTCTTTTTTATCAAAAAAAAATATAAAGCCTACCTTTTTTATATTTTTTTTAAAAATTTTTACAAAAAAACTTGTACATATATAGATACTTATATACTTTTACACTTGTATTCAACAAAGAACTTGTTTACGCAATTCTCCAACATTAAAAAACTTTTTAAGTATGAATTTTAGAACAAAAAATTTATTTTTATCGGCATCTTTATTCCTTGCAGGTGCGTCAACGGTATCCGCTAACGGAACCGAACCTGCTCTTGTTGCACCTCCTGCGGACTCCGTTCCCAAAGTGGACATGTCTTACAAACCATTGATTTTGAAACTCAATGATAAAGGCGATAAATATATTCGCTTCATTTTGTTGAATCAGATGTGGGCAAGTTTTACAGAAAACAATCCTGGTACGGTAGATGTTAACAATGCTGCTATTGGAGGCAACTGGACTTTTGATGCTGCATTGCGTCGGACACGTGTATTGATGTTAGCTCAAATCAATCCGCGCTTTTTTGTGATGACCCATTTTGGTATTAACAATCAATCGTTTATCAATGGTGGAGCCAGTGCAGGCTCTAACTTGTCAACAGCTGGTAATGCGGGTAGTTTAACAGGCACGGGAACTGTAGCAGGATTAACTGCAAGTAATTCAGGTAAAAGACCACAAGTCTATATCCATGATGCTTGGACGGAATATGCCGTAGAACCTGGTAAATTGCATGTGGGTATGGGTTTACACTATTGGAATGGGATTTCACGATTATCCAGTAATTCAACTTTGAACTTCATGACCTTAGATGCGCCCATTTTCAACTGGGTAAATATTGAGGCAACCGACCAATTTGCGCGGCAAATGGGTATTTATGCAAAAGGTCAGTTGGATCGGTTGGATTATCGTTTCGCCATCAATAAACCATTTGTGTTTGGTACCGCGCTCGCTACACAGGCTCCGCAAGTAGCAGGTAAAGAAGTTGCTACAAACATACTTGGCGAAAAAACAGCGTTTCAAGGTTATGCAAACTATATGTTTTGGGATAAAGAAAGCAATGTTTTACCTTATT
Source organism: Bacteroidota bacterium (assembly GCA_041192405.1). Lineage (GTDB taxonomy): Bacteria > Bacteroidota > Bacteroidia > Chitinophagales > Saprospiraceae > JAAFJT01. The sequence goes on from JBEEMZ010000056.1 coordinate 10,655, forward strand.
TTGTAGGCACTTATCTTGGCGCAAAAAAAGTGTTTAACATCGGCGCAGGTTTTTACAGCCATCCCGAAGCAACAGGCGCAAGAATCGCAGGTGCGTCGGATTCATTGCGCAAGTATAATCAATTGGTTCTTGGGGTTGACGCTTTCTTGGATATGCCTTTGGATAAAGCAAAAGGAACGGCTATCAATGCTTTGGTGACCTATTACAACATGGATTTTGGTCCGCGTTATTTACGGAATCTTGGTATCTTGAATGAGCATCCCAATTTGGCGGCGGCGGCTTCTGCTGCTAACTCTTATGCTGTGGCAGGGGGGGGCAATTTGCAACCGATGATTGGTACAGGGAGCGTTTTTTATGCACAAGTTGGTTATTTGTTGCCCAAATTGACAAGTGGACACCAAATCATGCCTTATGGAACGTTCACTTACAAAAAATTTGAGCGTTTGGCAGACCCTTCTACGCAATTTGCATTGGGTTTGAACTATTTCATCACAGGTCATAATGCAAAAATCACGGCTGAATATGCAACACGTCCTGTTTATAAATTGGATGCGGCGGGTGCTATTGTTACCAATGGCAGTGCAGGTCAATTCACGATTCAAACGCATATTTTCTTGTAATCAGTTGAAAGAGCCTATTTTTATATAATAAAATCAATCAAATGCCAACAATAATTTGTTGGCATTTGTTATTTAAAAAATAAGTAAAAAAATTGCTTTATTCAAAAAAAGGTGTTATCTTTGCACATTCCTTAGTCGAACCAACAGGTTTTCTTTGAATTCAGTAGCAATTTTGATTTGAATGTTTCAAAAACGGAACTTTTTACACAAGTTGTTGTTTAAAAACAATATACTCTAATCATTTTTAATAAAAGATATGATTCGTTTGATTTTCGCAATTTTAATGCTCAACGTTTTTGTCACCAACTCAATACTCGAAGTTGCTTTGGCAAAACAAATCGCATGCATTGAGTTGGCAGACGCGTCTGAAACTGAAAAGGAAAGCAAAGAGGAAAAGGAAAGCAAAGAGGAAAAAGAAAGCAAAGAAGAAAAGGAAAGCAAAGAAGAAAAGGAAAGCAAAGAAGAAAAGGAAAGCAAAGAAGAAAAAGAAAGTAAAGAAGAAAAAGAAGCCAGTAATAAGTTTTCAGAAACGCCTCTCGGATTGATTGGCGCAGTTGAGTATATATGCCTTCAGAAAACACGAAGCGCGTATCATTATGCCGAATATCTCCAAAATTATGCCCTCGAATTAGACACGCCGCCACCCGAACAACGCTGCTAATTCAACATTCCAACATCCTAATTTCCATCATTTACCCTCAAAAAGGGTTGATTAGACAACAACATGCAACCACGGTTTTTGCACGACTTGTTGATTCTATCATTGCAATGTAATGATTTACAATCATTTACAAATGCTCTTTTATTTTACTTTATAAGGCTTACAAAAAATTATCATGAAAAAAAATTATTGGGAAGCACGAGCAGCTTTAACGCCTAAGAAGGTTCTTCAACTTTTAAAAGTAGGTAATGAACGGTTTTTGAACAATTTGCATTTGCATCGTAATTTGTTGCAATTGGTCAATGATACAGCTGAACAACAATTTCCATTAGCAACGGTATTGAGTTGCAGCGATTCTCGGGTTCCGACCGAATTGGTTTTTGACCAAAGTTTGGGTGATATTTTTAGCATTCGTTTGGCGGGCAATATCGCCAGTACAAACGCGATTGCCAGTATGGAATTCGCGTGTAAAGTATTGAAATCCAAACTAATAGTGGTGCTCGGACATACGAATTGTGGTGCTATCAAAGGCGCGTGTGATAATGTGCAACTGGGCAATTTAGCTCATTTGTTAGACCACATTAAACCTGCGGTAGAACGAGAAACGGAAACCGTTCGAGATAGAACTTCTCATAATAAAACATTTGTGTCCAAAGTGTCGCGGTTGAATATTAATTATCAAATTGAGGAAATTCTTAAACAAAGTGAAATCCTTCGGGAGATGATTCATAATCAAGAAATTGGTTTAATCGGCGCACAATATGATGTGCATACGGGCAAAGTAACGTTTTATGACGAGCAGGCAGTATTTTCATTCGGGGCAAAAATACCTGCCATTCCATTAGCGCAACGTTAAAAAAAGCAAAGTATCAAAGTTTATTTAAATATTTGGGAAACGTATTAAATTGATAATCAACCGATTATAAGTTTAATACGTTCAAAAAAAGAAAAATGAATGAATTAACATAGTTTCATGTATTCATTTTAATTAAAAGCATTAAATTCAAAAAAATAGTAATGAAAAAGGAAGAATCAATCTTGGAAACATTAAAGTTTTATATGACCCCCAATGATGGTCGTTTTGAAGACTTGAATCGTAAAACGGTGATTAAAGATTTAATGGCGGGTTTAATTGTTGCTATGGTGGCGATTCCGTTAGCAATGGGTTTTGCAATGGCATCTGGGTTGCGTCCAGAGCAAGGTATTGTGGGTGGTGCGGTTGCTGGTTTGTTAGGAGCGTTGTTTGGCGGCTCGAAATATCAAGTTTACGGTCCAACGGCAGCCTATATTCCTATTATTGGTGGACTGATGGCAACTTATGACCATCGTTTTTTAGTTTTAGCCTCTTGCATTGCAGGCGTTTTATTGATGTTATCAGGTCTTGCCCGTTTTGGGCGCATTGTTGCTGCCGTGCCTCATTCCATTGTTGTTGGATTTACGATAGGGATTGCGGTCGTGATTGCGTTTTCCCAATTAGGCGAAATTTTTGGATTAAAAGAAAAAATTGGATATGGTTTGGTCAATCAAATCAAAAAATTAATGGCTTATTCAGACCATATCAATATCTATGCAATTTTTTTAGCTTTAATTACCTTTGCAATCTGTAAAACTTTAATTCGAATCTCTACTTTTATACCCGCGCCTTTGATTGGATTAACTTTTGGCTGGATAGCAGGCATGACTTTTTGGAGCGATAAAGGTTTGATACTCATCAAAGACAAATTTGGTTCGATTCCAACCAATTTTTGGGTGATTACTACGCCTCAATGGAGTGGCGAGTGGACGAGCAAAGTATTTTTCGATTTAATTTATTTTGCGTTAGCCATTTATATTGTAGCGGCAATTGAGAGTTTGCTTTGTTCGCGGATGGCAGACCGTTTAGCGGGCAACAAAGGAATTCCATACAATCCTAATAAAGAATTATGGGGACAAGGGTTGGTCAATATTTTTACACCGTTGTTCAATGGTTTTCCACATACAGGTGCATTGGCGCGGACGGCGGTAAATATCAAATTAGGTGCTGTATCGCCGTTAGCGGGGATTGCCAAATTCACCTTTAAATTATTGTTAGCGGCATTTTTGGCGACTTATTTGGAGCAAGTGCCGATGGCATGTATTGGTGGAATTTTGTTATATGTTGCGACAGGGATGGTGAAAGGGCAGGAAATTAAGGAAGTCTTGAATATGAACAATAAATTTCATTTGGGTTTAATGATTTATACCGCATTAATGGTTCCTTTTACAGATTTTTTGACGGCTGTATTAAGTGCGATAGCGATTTATGCGATAGGCTACTTTTTCTTCAATCAAAAAACAGAAGAAACGCATGCTTCATAAGTAATGATGAAGCAGCAATGATGAAGCAGCAATTCCCGCAAATTTGGTTTCAAACCCAAAAATTTGCGGGAATCCGCGAAAAAATCTAAAGCGGAAATGGCTGCTGATGAATGATAAATTTTTATACTTACGATTTTGCAACATCCATGCACCTTTTTTAATAATATTGGAAACGAACCAACCAACTTTCCTATTAAAATCCACAATCCGAAAGCTACAATCCGAAATTTGTTTATCTTTGCCCATGAAACTTATTTTTTTTACTAAAACAAACCTTAAATGAATAAAAATTTAATGTTATATGGTCTTCTGTTACTTTGCGGTATTGGTTTGATTGCGTATGCGGTTCAAATGATGCAGGTAACGAATCGCCTTGCGGAAAGCGGCGTTAAAACGATGGCAACATTGGTTGAAATCAAAAAAACAACGGATATTAATGGAATGGACCTGTTTCAACCTATTTTTGAATTTGCGGATTCGTCTAATCAAACCGTTCGACACAATTATGACCAAATGTCAAGTCCGCCAATATGGGCTGTGGGTCAAAAAATACCAGTGGTTTATAATCCAAAAAATACAGCAGAAGTCAAATTAGATAAAGGATTTGATTTAATAGGCATGCCGACCGTGATTTTCTTGCTTGGGCTCGTTTTGGTGATATTTGCGTTGCGTCATTTTTTGATTCGATAGTTTTTATTTGAATTAGGAACGAAGGCATTTTAAGAAATCCTTGATTCCTTAAAATGCCTTCGTTTCTAATTTAAATAAATCAAGCTAACTAATTGAAATCCACCAAGTTAATATCAAATACTAATGGAGCATTTTCTGGAATACTACCTTGCCCAGAGGCTCCATAACCTAACGCAGATGGAATAATTAACTTGCCACCGCCCCCTTTTTGATATTTTGGAATACCAATTTGCCAACCTGGAATCAACTTGGATAGATAAACTTGAATCCCATAACCCATATCTTTATCAAATTCCTTGTCATCCAATAAGTATCCTTTGTAACGCACTCGAACCCGATTGGTCAATGTAGGACTTCCGCCCGAACCTGATGAGTCAATACTATAATACAGACCTTCTGACGTAACCTGCATTTGCCAACCTTTGGCAGCGATATAAGCTTTTATTTTGGCATCGTCCGCAGCTTTTATTTCGTCTGCGGTTAGGGTCTTGGTGCACGACGCAGCCAAAAAAGCTGTCAGCCCTAAAACATAGTAAATTTTATTCATTCTGTGAGGATTTTTTTTATTGAAATTAAAATTAAACCTACAAAACGTTTTTGAGGTTTTATTGTTGTTGATTTGCCAAATGGGACACGAATTTAACGAATTTTCACAAATGTTATAGTTGAATTCGTTAAATTCGTGTCCCATTTTGTAATGAAATCTTAATTAAATATTACTTAAAATCATATATGAAATCAACGGACTTTCAAACCAATACATTCATTCAACGTGCCATTTATGGACTTCTTTTCATTGGTTTTTTATTAAGAATCGCTGTTTGGTTGCAACAACGTTCCATTTTTTTAGATGAAGCAAATTTATTGCGCAATTATGCAGAACGTGATTATTCAGGACTTTTTAAAGATTTGGATTATCAACAATATGCCCCGCCTCTTTTTTCAGTGGCGATGAAAACATTGATTCAACTTTTTGGGAACCATGAATTAGGCGCGAAATTATTTCCATTATTTTGCGGAAGTATGATGTTATGGCATTTTTATCGGCTGTCTCAAAGCATTTTGTCACCCAAAGCGGTTTTTGCAGCCCTTTTTTTTATGGCTTTTGGCAAAATATTCATTGATTACAGCACCGAAGCAAAACAATATGCAACGGATGGTTTTGTAAGTATTGGACTTTTATATCTTTCAACCTTTTTTGAAACTTTTCCTTTTAATAAAAAACAAATTTTATATTGGATATTGATTGGATGCGTATCTATTTGGTTATCAATGCCTTCGGTATTTGTTTTGACAGGTATTGGTTTACTTTTTTTGATAAAACATTTTAATTTTAACACACCATTATCAAATGTATGCAATAAGAATAAGAATTGGCAAATGCTAAAACAAAATATTTTAAATAAGAATATTTGGAATGTTTTGTTCATGATTTCAAGTTGGCTGATGTCGTTCCTACTCTACTTCTTTTTATTGTTGAAAAACAACGCGCAATCCGATTATTTACAAACCTTTCATCAACAATATTTTTTAGCCTTCTTTCCAACGAATCTTGTTCAATTACAATTATTGAACACTCAAATTGTTGGTATTTTTTCAAATATGTTAGGTTGGACATTTATCGCCAATACATTGACATTCATTGGTTTATCAACAGGCATTTATCAACTTTGGAAAACGCGGCGAGATTGGTTTATGAAATTAGTGATTCCCATTATCGCTGTTTTAACAGCTTCGGCAACTCATTTTTACTCCTTAATTCCGCGTTTAACGCTATTCTTTTTGCCCATTTTGATACTTATTGTTTTTATTGGTTATGATTTCATTTTTACCAAAATCAACAAAATAGTTAAAGTAATATTCGTAATTGCTTTTATAGCAACAGGTTATGAATATCAATGTCTTTCATCTTTCTACAAACCATTTGTTAATGACACCGCAGATTTGAAAAATGGGCTTGAATATCTGTCCACCGAACAGGTGCAAGGTGAACCATTCTTCGTGCCGTTCAATGCTGCACCTGTTGTAAAATATTATACTGAAATCTATGCAAAACCAATGACTTTTTCAGAAACGATTTTACAAACGTATCGTTGTTGCGATGCGGATATTGTGCAACAAGATTTGAAAAAAGGGCATCAAAGGGGCATCAAAAAAATATGGGTCATTCATGACGACGATGCCTATCAATATCTTTTTGATTTTGTTAAACAAATGAATGGACATGTTTTAAAACAAAAAAAGTTTCATAGAGGCATTATTTTGTTATACCAAATTCCTTAATGATTTTGGAATGTGTTGAATATCAACACATTCCGAAATCCGAAATCAAATGCCCCATTTGCGCAATTGTTTCAACAAAGCAGTAAAATCTTTAGGCGGCGGAGCTTCAAAACGGACTGTTTCGCCTGTCGTTGGATGCGTAAACGAAAGGCGAAACGCATGTAATGTCGTGCGCGCCATGATAGGCAATTCTTCTGCATCCTTGCTTAACCGAAAACCGCGTTTTTTAATGTCTGACAAAAAAATCTCTGGACGCGGACCGTACAACCGATCTGCCGCCAAAGGATAGCCAATACACTGAAAATGAACCCGAATTTGATGCGTGCGTCCTGTACGAATATCAGCTTCTACTAATGTGTAATTTTTAAATCGCTCAACAACCTTATACAAAGTCAATGAAGGTTTTCCAAGTTGTGCGGTAATCATCATTTTACCAGGCACCGCAGGATTTTCGCCAATGGGCTTGTCAATTTCACCCGATTCTTGGTGCATAACGCCCTCCAAAAGCGCGTAATAAACCTTTTCAACGCCTTCTTTATGGTCAAATTGCATCGAAATATGCCGATGCGCATGTTCGTTTTTAGCAAAAACTAAGATGCCACTTGTTTCTCTATCCAACCGATGCAGGATAAAAATTTTACCAAATTGCGCCGTCAATATTTTGGAAACGCTTTGTTTATCCGCCGCAAAACGGTCAGGAATCGTCAACAAATCAGCAGGCTTATTGACGATTATAATATCGTCATCATCGTAAATAATTTCTAAATTTTTCATTATCAAAAAACAAAAACTTGGAAAAATAGTTTTCCAAGTTTTTAGGATGTTGCCATTTAGAGCATTTTTGCCACGATTTTCACGAATTTTTACTAATAATTGATGTTAATTCGTGAAAATCGTGGCAAAAGGTTAATAATGGCAGTTTGAATTAAATAAATTGATGGATAATTCTATTAATAACGCCCAATAGTTTTGGTAAATTCTCAATATAGTAACGTTGATTGTCCATCGTTGCAACATGATGTGCCAACATTTTGCGCAAAGTTTCTTTTAACCAATCACTTGGTTCAATAGACGCAGCTTTATCAAATAATATTTCGGTTTCTATCTAAATACCGAATTTTTGTTTGATAGAACGCAAACTGGTATATTGGTATAGGGCATCTTATTGTTATTTAAGTTAGGAATGAATGATTTTTTTTATTCATTAAACAATTTGACCGCCCGTTGGTTCGAGTTTTCCCCCATTAAATCCATACCATTATTGGGAACGGATTGTGCATTCCGATACAATTCAAATTGCCAACGCGGATTGGACAATTCTCCTCTACAAGTCGAATGCAATAACCGAAAGCCATTCGCCATTAAATTGGGATTATAAAATAAAAATTTAACATTTGTTTGTTCCGTTTTTTCAATACTATTATAAACCCAAATCTCATAAGGCGGCGCATTCATTTCGTTTTCAACCGTTACAATATCGGTCGGGCGACCATATTTCATATAAATAATGCCTCTATCGGTTTCAAAACCATAACCTAAACCATTTTTGAACGCTTTATCCGCTTGTCGCGCTACAAACATGTACTGGTCGTATGCATGCTCAGGCATTTGATGATTTTGGGTAAACCAATATTGATACAAAAAACGACGTTGAGCCATGGTATCTTTTTTGTGCAAAATCAAATTCAAACTCGAAACATCGCCATCTTTTACCAACATTGCAATTGCTTTTAAACCAAATCGCAATTGATCTGCATCCAATTTGCCGACAAATTCTTCCATAAGGGCATCATTATCAATGTTTTGCACCTTTTTACTAAGGTCTAAATCAGGATTACTGCGTTGAAAAAACGTTTCTTTTTGGTCTAACAAATCATTATTTCGATTGCGGATACTCGTAACCAATTTATAATTGCCTGATGGTAATTCTGCAATATCAATTTGGACTAAATTAGCAATAAATGCCTCCCCTTTTCTTTTTTTATGCCCAATTAAAACATTTTTTTCATTTTCGGCATCTTTGGCGTTCACAATAGCGTAACTAAACAAAAATTCATCGCCTAAACCTTTATCCGAATTGTAAATTTCATTGTAAAAAGACAAAAATTTGTATCTTTTATCGTAATACGCAAACGGCAATGGTTCTAAAAAAAAGCCATTTTTCACCAATGGATGATTGGTTGACGTATCTTTTTGGTACGCTGCGAGCAATTCTATATCCGATTGGCGCAAGGAAAGCCTATCAAAATCCACATTTACCCAAGCATTAATTCGAGATGTTACTTTTGCAGAATCCACCAAATCGGTAACAGCGACCAAAATATCATAATGACCATTTTTCAACGCATATCGTTTTTGGTCAATAAAATTCACTGGATTTAAAGATGCAGGACTTTTAAGCCTATATTTTTCTATGTGTATTAGGCTGTCTTTCAATTTAATATTAATGGTAACTTCCACATGGGCTCTCGCGCGAATGCTATCCACTTGCTCTTGTTCTAATTTACTGCCCACGAAATTGAGGTAAATCTCGACATAACTCGATTCACCCGATTTAAAGGCAGCACAAGCAACACTGACATCGGGGGCAGCTGTTGCTTGAAAGGTGGCGAAAGCCATTCCAATTATTAATAACCATTTTTTCATGCCGAGAAAAATTAAATATTTACATTTCATTGATTTTCAATAAGTTATATTTAGAAATGTTTGAAAGGAGATAGCATATCCTTTTTTAGCGATACAAAGATACATCTTAAAAACATCTAAGAAATAGAAACCATGCGATTATTTTTTATAATTTTTAGCACATTGTTAAACTTTATAAACATAAATCTTAGCCATACCCACATACGTCTATAAATCAAAGTTGACTCAAAAATTTATGATTTTTTTTGTAAATAATCTAATTTTTGATTGATATCTTTCAAAATCGCCAATTGTTGAGCTTGGCTATCGAACAAAACTTTAATTTGTTCTTGCAGCAATAAATCAACTTTTTGGTGGAGGCTTCTGATTTCTAATTCCGCTTTTAGATTAATGAGATAATCATTTTCGCCCCTTTTTCTATCTTTTTCCTCCTGTCTATTTTGACTCATCATAATAATGGGTGCTTGCAATGCCGCAATACACGACAAAATTAAATTCATTAAAATAAATGGATAAGGGTCAAATTGTTGATTTTTACGCACTAATGAATTATATAAAATCCAAATAAATAAAATAATCCCAAATAAAATAATAAACTTCCAACTGCCACCAAACTGGGCGACTTTATCAGAAATAGATTGCCCGCGTGTCAACGTTTCTGCGGGTGGATGTAATAAATTTTCAAGAATTGAACTTTCTTCTGCAATCGCTTGATTCACAATTGTTTGCAATTTTTTTAAATAATTAGCTTCTGATTCTAAAAGGGTTGAAATATCTTTATCCATTGATTATCAATAGTTTATGAAAATTGAACTTTTTTTTGATTTAAAAAACGATGCAAAATACATTGATTTGGCAAATGAAGTGCAATTTATTACGAAAAGTTGAATTGATAACTGGTATGTAACGAATATTTAATTATTGTACAATTTTTTGCAAAAATTAATGTACTTTTATGAAAAATACATTAATTTGCACTATTATTTCATAAAATTATCAAAAATAATTGCTTATCATGGGAAAAACGAATGTTTCTTTATTAGTTTTGGCTTTATGCTGTATTGGATTTGCTGCTTTTGCGGGCAAACCTGAACGAAAATATGAAAAAACACCTGCTCATTTCAATTTGAAATACAAACAAGATAGCGTCTCAACAGCAGATGGCGTTCGTTTATCGGTTTGGGACTATGAGCCTGTAGCCAAAGACAGTGTAAAAACGTTGAAACCTGTGATTGTAATGGCGTATGGTGATGCAGGCAATATGTCTTATTGGATTGAGCAAGCAGGCGCACTTGTGACAGCAGGCTATCGAGTGATCACATTCGATTATCGGGGTTACGGAGCGAGCGACAATTTCTTAATCAATGAGAATCAATTGTATTACAATGAATTTAGTGATGATTTAGCGGCTATTTTAGATTATACAAAATCTAAATATCCAAATCAAAAATGTGGTTTTTATGGGTTGTCTATGGGTACTTTAGTGGGTGTTTTAGCTTTGTCTAAAACAAAAACACCTATTGATTTTTTTATTGGGGGCTTACGGTTCAATTCCACTCGAATCTTTGGTTATTTTAACCATCATAAGTCATTTGTTTTTTTATGGTGTCTTCATTTTTACATTAGTTAAGAAAATAAACAATTACCCATTTTACTCAATTCCTTTTCTACTTGGAAATTCAGGAAATCTCCTATTGAATTTACGAGTTTTGGGTCTTATTAAATTAGATTCTATCATACAATTATCGGTTTTATTGGCTGTAATTGAAATAGCGGTTTATGTCTATTATTTAAGTCATATTTTTAGAGAATCCGTTAAAAATCAAGCAGAAAAACTTGAAAATTTAGGTTTTG
>JBEEMZ010000057.1:0-21281 GCA_041192405.1 Bacteroidota bacterium
AAATTGCATGCGAAAAAGTGGTTGAAATTTTAAGCATGTAACTTATTTGGTGATACTCTTGATAATGGGACCCGAATTGCACGAATTTGCACGAATTGTTATACTTTTCGTGAAAATTCGTCCAATTCGGGTCCCATTTTCAATAAACGCCAATCCGCAACATTACTAAAGTACAACCGATTTCAATTTCAATATCATTTGCCTTTGCTAACCGCACTAACTCCATATTTTCGGTTCCAGGGTTGAAAATCAACCGTTTAGGCTTTAAAGAAAAAATATAATCGTAATAATTAGGTTGTAATTTTTCATTAATGTATAACGTGACCGTATCCACATTTTCAATAAATGGTGTGCCATTTTGAATGGGAATGCCTTCAATATTGCCTTTACGAATGCCGACAGGAATCGCTTCATGTCCTTTTTGGGTCAAAAGCGCGACGGCTTGATACGCATATCGGTCTGAATTAGGTGTTGCGCCTAATACAATTGTTTTTTTCATATAAATTTCAATGATTATGATTTGTCTTTCAAACGCGCTTTTACAAAGGTTTGATACGTTGCCAAACCTTTTTCAGAAAGCGTTTCGGGTTTAATTTCAATGCGTTCTAAAATGTCGTATAATGCGCCCGCCCGCCCTTCTGTTTCAAAGAAACGATTGATTACCACGATTTTACGCATTTCTAAAAGACAATATCCAGAGGTAAAATTGCCTTTTTCGTACCGAAGCACGTATTCTAATTCTTCAAATAACGCTTCAATTTTTTGAAGCATACCCTTAGTAACGCTCATAGTTTGGATATTTTTTGTAAACTTATATTGCAAACACATAGGTAAATAGGAAACATCGCTTTTTTATGTATTTTTTTTAAACCGATGTTCCCATGTCCCTATGTGTTTGCAAAATTCAACAACCGACTTTTTTTTCCACCACATACCAATTCCGATTCGGCGAACTGCGGGCAATCAATTCCGCCAAAAAGCCGCCTATAAATAACAACGTTCCCAAAATCATTGTTGCCAACGAAATGAAAAACCAAGGATTCTCCACGACCTTCGGAGCTTGCACTTGTTTCCAAACATAACACATTTTATCAATCCCTATGTATAATGCAGCCAAAAAGCCTACACTAAACATGATAGTTCCCATTGTTCCGAAAAAGTGCATCGGGCGACGACCAAATTTGCCCACAAATGTAATAGATAATAAATCCAAAAATCCATTCACAAAACGCTCTAAACCAAATTTTGTGGTGCCATATTTCCGCGCCTGATGCTGCACGACGCGTTCGCCAATTTTTGTAAAACCTGACCATTTCGCAATCACAGGAATATAACGGTGCATTTCGCCATAAACCTCAATACTTTTTACAACCGTTTGTTTATACGCCTTCAAACCACAATTAAAATCATTTAATTGAATCCCACTCAAACGCCGTGTCGCAGCATTAAATAATTTGGTAGGAAGGGTTTTTGACAATGGATCATATCGTTTTTGCTTCCAGCCAGACACCAAATCAAAATTTTCTTCGGTAATCATCTTATACAAATCTGGAATTTCATCGGGGCTATCCTGCAAATCTGCATCCATCGTAAAGACCACATCACCCCGACACGCCGCAAAACCAGTATTCAAAGCCGCCGATTTACCATAATTGCGTCGAAATTTAATGCCGCAAACATTGGGATTCTTCGCCGCAAGCTCCTCAATCACCTGCCACGAGCTATCTTTACTGCCATCATCTATAAATAAAATTTCATACGTATAACTATTTTGCTCCATCACGCGGGCAATCCATGCGGACAATTCGGGCAAAGATTCCTCCTCATTGAGCAACGGTATGACAATCGAAATATTCATTATTCAAACGTTTTGTCTTTAATTTTTTTCTCTAAACTCGGTGCTTTATTGCCTTTTTCCTTCGCAAGCAACCAATATTTCAATCCTTCTTCTTTCGCGCCCGTCTTGAAAAGATAGTCGCCATATAATTCTAATACGATTGGATCCGAACTTTGCGTCATTTTCAACGCTTCTGCGGTCATCAAACGCGTTTTTTCGGTCGAACCGCTTCGACTTGCCAACGCTATTGAATATTTCACCAATGCAAATGGTGATTTTGGGTTCATTTTCAACGCTTCTTCAAACATTTTGTCTGATTTTTCAGTGCGTCCTGCTTTATTATGCGCGATTCCCAATTCTAACAAAATGTCGTGTTTAAGTGGCGGCTTTTTGGAAGACATCATTAATGCTTGCTCCAAAGGCGTAAATGCCTCATTTAATTTGCCCACTCGCGCCTGTGCAATCCCTTGAAAATAAAAACCTGTCGCTTGATTGGGAAATAAATCGGTCACTTTTTCGCTTACTTTCAACAATTTGTCGTATTGTTCTGTTTGTTCGTAAAGATACATCATTTGTTCCCAAACAGAAAAAACATTGGCATTCAATGCAATACACTTTTCATATTTTTCTAATGCTTCTGAAAATTGTCCATTATGTTGCAATAAATCGCCCATTAGCGCGTAAGATTTCGCTTCATTCGGATGCGTTACCTCAATAATTTTCGCCAATTCTAAACAAGTTGCAGTTAATTGTGGTTCATGTTTATCCGCAACTTTATTCACAAAAGGGATTAACTCCTTGACTTTCAAATCAATATTCAACTCTTTTTTACTGAATAAATCTTTCAAATCATTCAAACGCGCTATATCCGTAGATGCGGAAGGAGTCGCTGCCGTTGTTTTGGTCGCTAACGCGAGTGCCGCTTTCGTATTCGTTTTGTCGAAAGTCAAAATATGTTGATAAACCGATTTTGCAGCCGCTCTATCCCCAATATTTTCATAAAATGCCGCCAATTCTTGCAAATATTCAACATTTTGTGGGTTATATTCCGACATTTTCTTCAATTCAGCGAGTGCTTTCTTCTGGTCGTTCTTAGCAGTGTAAATCATATATTTTTTTCGCGCCAACTCTTCCTGCACGCCAAGATACTTTTCCATCTTGTCATAAACCTTCAATCCTTTGTCAGGTTCAGAAACGCGCACCCACAAATATGCTAAACGATTATGTAAATCTTCTTGAAATTCAATCTTTTCTACTAAATTAGCAAGCATTTCGGCAGCTTCTTTTTCCTTTCCTGCCCTTTCCAATAAGCCAATCACCATGAGCCGATACCAACGATTTTCAGGGTCAATTGCAACGGCTTTTTTGGCAGATTCCATCGCTTTTGGAAACTGATTTTGTGTTTCGCTGATACGCGCCATTTGGAAGTGGCAGGCATCACATGAAGCATTTTTAGCAAGTATATCACCAAAAAGTTTATAGGCGACTTCGGGTTTTCCCGCCTGCTGTTTCGAAAGTGCGTCAATAAATTTATCTTGCAATTGGATTTCAGCCTCCGTAACGCGCACATTTTGCGCTGTCATGCCCAAAGGAATGCCCGCAAAACCGAAAAATACGGCTCGATAGACGATTTTTGTGAACATTTTGACTTGATTTTTGATTTTGAGAATTAAACTTTAACGCAAATGTACGGTGTTTTGTTATATTTTCAAAATCCAATCCTTAATAAGGACAAAAGTTACAAGAGTAGTACACTCTTGTAACTTTTGTCCTTAATATAAAAATTACAATTAATATTTAAGAATTGAATTTAGAATAATCACTAATACTTAATTCTGCTTTCCGACCCACATATTCAACATAATTGCCAATCATACTATTGCTCAAATTAGAATCTTGTATCATCGTTTCCTCGCCGACGACACAATTTGTTAACACGCTACTTATCACCGTCGTATGGTTGCCCACCGAAACATAAGGTCCAATAATTGAATTTTCAATAGTTGCGTTTTCGCCAATAAAACAAGGCGCAATTATAACAGAATGTTTAATATTAGCAGAAGGTTTAATGGTTTTTTCATGGTGTTTAATATCCAAAATCCGTTGATTTGCATGCACAACTGCCTCTTTATTGCCACAATCAATCCATTCTTCAATCATCGCCGTTCTGAATTTTGTACCCGCATTTTTCATGTTTTCCAATACACTTGTCAATTGATATTCGCCGCGTAATTTGATGTCATTCGCTATTAAATATTCAATTTGTTGTTGGAGATATTCACCACTTTTAAAATAGTAAATACCGACAATTGCTAAATTACTAACAAAAAATTTTGGTTTTTCTACAAAATCAGTAATAATATTTTGCATATCAATTTTAACAACGCCAAAAGCAGAAGGATCTTCTACGCGTTGCGTCCAAATAATTCCATCTTCATTCGGGTTAAAACGGAAATTTGCACGAAATAACGTATCCGCAAAAGCTACTATACAATTGCCATTCAAACTCGCCGACGCGCAACCGATTGCATGCGCAATGCCAAGCGGTGTATCTTGTTTGTAAATCACGCCTTTCGCGCCGATGGAAGCCGCAATTTGAATCAAATTGTTTTCAACGGTTGCACCAAATTCGCCCGTGATGAAAGCAACTTCTTCAATTTTACCTTGATATGCACTCGCTAAATCTTCGACTAAACGTTGTACAATGGGTTTTCCTGCCACACATATTAAAGGTTTTGGTACTGTCAACGTATGCGGGCGCAATCTCGAACCTTTGCCCGCCATAGGAATAATGATTTTCATAAAATAGAACGTTTTGTTTTATATTCTTGAAAAGAATGATTGTTTTTGGGCTTGAATTAAGATTTTTAAAATTTATTACGTAATTTTGACCAAATAAAATTTTTTGAATTAAAATAAACCATTGATTTATTTTTGTATTAAATGATTGGTATTCAATGAATTAGTATTGTTTGGTGTAGAGATAGGGCATTGCCCTATCTCTACGATGAACCCAATTTTAATGCTGACCAGTACTCCCAAAACCACCTGTACCCCTTTCTGTTACAGCTAATTCGTTGGTTTCCAACCAGTTAACACGTTCATAACGCGCTATCACCATTTGCGCAACTCGTTCTCCTGGTTCGATGAGCTGCGGTTCTGGCGACAAATTCACTAAAATTACGTGTATTTCGCCCCGATAATCCGAATCAATGGTACCAGGCGTGTTCAAACAGGTTAGACCTTTTTTCGCTGCAAGCCCACTTCGCGGACGAATTTGCGCTTCATACCCGACAGGCAACTCTATCGAAATACCCGTTGGAATCATAAACCGTTGTAACGGAAGGAGTTGTATCGCGTCAGGCAACACGGCGCGTAAATCCATACCAGCAGCACCCTCTGTTTGATAACGCGGCAGGGCATATTCTGAGCGATTAATAATTTTAACTTTCATATTTTATTAGAATTAAGCAATGACGAATGATGTTTTTTTTAACTATAAATTTATCATTCCTCCTTTAAAACAGACGCAAATTAAAGGTTATTTTAGAAACCGAGCGCGAATTTCTGCGGTTGGCAACATACATTCATCCTTTTTACCAAAAAATCGGTAACGATTCCGCGCAACCCGATCATATATAGCGTCTCGAATCGGTCGCGGAACAATCATAAAGGCATATAACAACATCCACACGCCCCCCAAACCTTTCAATACTTGTAAAGCGGCTGTCGATTTTTGATAAACACGCCCTGATTCAATCAAAACAAAAGAATTATAATTGGTTGTTGATAATCCAAATTGTTTCAATAAAGCAGTGCCTCGTTCCGATTGCAAAGCAGCAAATCGAAAACGCGCTTTTTTATCTTTTTTTAAAACAAATTGTACAACGCCGTCGCACAAATTGCACACACCATCAAATAGAATAATTGAAGATGAATTTTCCATGATAGAGTTTCCTACGGAATAACAAGAAATGTCTTGATTCCTAATTCAAACGAATATATTCCCATATTAATTCTGACTCATAACCTTTTCGCAAAAGAAAATTTGCCAACTGCGCCTTACCTTGCGGCGTACCCTCATAATCTTTTTGTTTGATTTCAAACAAATGTTTAAAAGTTTTTTGATACTCATCGGCATTAATTTCGTCCAAAGCTCGATAAATATCTTTTTCAGCAATGTGCCGACTTTTCAACTCTTGGTAAATTCGGATTTTACCCCACTGTTTGACGCGGAATTTACCGCCCGCAAATGCAATCGCAAACCGAGATTCATTCAAAAAATTGTTTTCAATCAATGAATCAATGATTTTATCTTGTAAATCGGTATCATCTACGCCTAATTCATAAAATTTTGCAGCGATTTCCTGCAAACAACGCTCTTGATAGGCGCAATAAGATCGCAATTTTTGTAATACAATAGACGCTGTTAATTGTTTTTTACGTTTCTCCAAAAGCTGATAATTGATTTTGGGACAAAACTAAGCAAAAATTTGAAAAATGAAGATAAAAAGTCACTTTCTGCAAAAACGCTACTGTTATATTTAGCTTTTAGTATATTTTTGCAAATTGTTATTTAAAATCACAAAAAATACTACAAGTAATATTTACTATAAAAAAAAACCAATGCAATTAAGAGTCACAACGGTACAATCGGATATTATTTGGCATAAAAAAGCCGAAAATCTCAAAAAATATTCCAAATTATTGGAAGATATCGAACCAAATTCGACGGATTTGGTCATTTTGCCTGAAATGTTTACCACAGGGTTCACAATGACACCCGATTTGGTGAAAGAAAAATTTGAAGATAAAACTTATTATTGGATGGAAGAACAAGCAAATCGTTTAAATGCAACAATTGTGGGCAGTTTTGTCTGCAAGCAAAAACGCGATTTTTATAACCGATTGCTTTGGATGCAGCCTGAGAGTAAGTTCGCAGACTACGACAAACGCCATTTATTTGCGCACGCGGGCGAGGACAAACATTACACGCCTGGCTATAAACTCCTAAATGTGACTTGGCGTGACTGGAATTTTTGTCCTTTAATTTGTTATGATTTGCGTTTTCCCGTGTGGAGCCGCAATTTTAAATTTTCGGGCATGGTGCCAAGTTACGATGTTTTGATATATATAGCGAATTGGCCCGCCATTAGAAAGCAGGCTTGGAAGTCCTTATTGGTCGCTCGCGCTATTGAAAATCAAGCGTATGTGATTGGCGTGAATCGCGTGGGCGTTGACGGAAATGGCATCGCTTATTCGGGCGATACAATGGTGGTGGATTATTCTGGCACAGTATTATATAGCAAATCGGAAGAATGTGATGTGAAAACTCATACATTAGACTACGAAAACTTATATGATTTTAGACAACAATTCAGATTTCTGGATGATCAAGATATATACAAATTTGTGGATTCAAACACTCATTTGTAATTTGTTACCTACATTTGTCACCTAATCGGACAATCAGTTGGTTGGTTAGTTGGTTGGTTAGTTAAAAAATTGATAATCAATCTTTTAACTAACCAACCAAATAACTAACTAACTAACCAACCAACTATTCATTATTGTCCGACTATTTTGAAATTTTTTATGGTCAGTCATCCAACAATTATTGCAATCAGCAATTTCCGCTTTGGAAATTTTTGAAATGGGATGCGTATGATTTGAAGGATAAAAAGGAGCATTTCAGTTCAAATTTGCGTTTTTCAACTTAAAATCCTTCCAATCATAAGCATCCTATTTCAAGCATTTTACAAAGCAGAAATTGCTGATTCATCATTTATCATTTTTTAAGAATGCTTCTATAACGGGTCGGATCTTTCAATAATTGAATGGCTTCGGTCAATTCAGAATCGTTGCGCAGCGTAATTTTAATTTGTCCTTTTTCAAAATAATGTCGCGCAATGATTTCTCGTTCAATTTCACTCACAATTTCAGCTTTATGTTTCAACAAATCGTTCTTTTTATCCGATTGAATTTTAGATTCCATTGTTTTCAACTCGCTCTGAATCGTTCCTAAATATTTTTCTTTTTCAGCATTTTCTTTTAATTTTTTCAACAATTTCTCCGATTCTGAATCATATCTAAACTTTTTTGTGTCTAAAAATGTCACAAAATCATCAAAATCACCAAATTTAAAGGTTTCTAAATCGGGAGCCTTCTCATTTTTCAAAACATATTGTGTTACGTAATCAAAAATAAACATTTTGTCTTTCAATTCTTTCAACAAACCAAAATCCGTTGATTTACCCAACACGATATCAGGCTTCACGCCCCCGCCATCTAACACGATTCTTCCGCTTGACGTTTTGAACTGTCCACGCAAAGAATCCGCAATTTCAACAGGTTTGCCTTTTTCATAATGCACCGCTTGAATACAGCGTCCAGAAGGCACATAGTATTTAGCCGTCGTGAGTTTTAATTTAGAATTATATCCTATATCACGCATATTTTGCACCAAACCTTTGCCAAAAGAGCGTTGCCCCATAATCACAGCACGGTCATAATCCTGCAAAGTCCCACTCACAATCTCCGACGCAGAAGCCGTTCCTTTGTCCACTAACACCACAATTGGCATATTTTCGTCCATTGAGCTGTTCAACGTTTTGTAGCCTCTGTCCCAATCCACCACTTTTCCCTTCGTCGTGACGACTAATTGCCCTTTTGGAATCCAAATATTGCAAAGATTAACCGCTTCGTGAAGCAAGCCGCCCCCATTTCCGCGCAAATCCAAAATCACGCCTTTCAAATTTGGATTTTTTTCTTTCAACTCGCGGAACGCATTTGCCACATTTTGACCCGCATCTCGCGTGAACGTCGTCAACACAATATAGCCAACTTCTGGATTGACCATGCCCGAATAAGGTACATTTTGCTCCGTCAATTCATCGCGTATAACCTTGATTTTCAATGTTTTATCCGTTCCAGTAAGCGTCGGGCGAGCAATTTCTAACTCAACCGTTGTACCAGGCGCACCCTTCAAAATGTCTTCCACTTCTTCACGGTCTTTGCCTTTTGCCGTTTTTCCATCAATGCCTAAGATTTTATCGCCCGCTTTGATACCCGCTTTTTGCGCAGGCGAGCCTTCCGCAGGGTCAACAATTACAATAAAATCGTTATGTTTCACAAAACCAACCCCGATTCCAGAATATTTGCCCTCCATCAAATAACGATAACCTTCTATATCAGATTCTGAAATATAATTGGTGTACGGGTCAAGAGAGTTGAGCATCGCATCCAAACCTGTGCGCATCAATTTGGCAGGATCCACCTCATCCACATAATAAGTGTTGAGTTCTTTATACAAATTGGTGTAAATTTCGATATTTTTCGAGATTTCAAAATATTTCCCATGATCGCCCGCACGGAACGACGCAAGACCGACCACTCCCAAAGAGAGCAACGATAACGTTTTCGGATGTTTTAATAGATTCATTATCAATGATTTACGGAATTTGGTAATATGTATAGCGAGTTTTTCAGCCAATTTAAATTTGGTATGATTGTAAACGCAAAGTTACTCATAATTAAGGTGCAAAACAACGAATGTACCAAAAATTTTGGATTTTCACATTTTAACGAGAGACTTTGCCAAGAGGGTTCTATCTTTGCAGTCATCCTACTGTTTTAAAACAAAAAAATTTAAATTGTTATGATTCAAGTATTTACATTTAACGTATTTCAAGAAAATACGTATGTTTTATTCGATGATACCAAAGAATGTATCATCATTGACCCAGGTTGTTACACGCAAGCGGAACGAAATAAATTATCCGATTTCATCAAGCATAAAGGCTTGAAACCTGTACGATTAATCAATACACATTGTCATTTAGATCATGTATTTGGGAATCCGTTTGTGGTTGAAACATATGGTTTAGGTTTGGAAATTCATCCAAATGAGTTGCCCGTTTTGCAAAATGTGGATTGGGCAGGGAAACGATTTGGCATCCCTGTGCCGCCGCAGCCTAAACCGACGGCGTTTATTCAAGAAAATGACATGATTTGTTTTGGAAATACGCAATTGAAAACGATTTTAGCACCTGGTCACTCACCTGGAAGTTTATGTTTTTATGATGAAAAATATGGTTTTTTGATTGGGGGCGATGTTTTATTTTACGAAAGCATTGGTCGGACGGATTTACCGATGGGCAATCATCAAGACCTTTTGCAATCTATACAAAATAAATTATTTGTTTTGCCCGATGAAACCATCGTTTATTCTGGTCACGGTGGCAAAACAACGATTGGACACGAAAAAAAATACAATCCATTTCTCTAACAAGCAAGTGACATAGGGCAACACATCAAACAAAAATGCGCTATGTCACCTATGTACATATCTGTTTGCAATGTTGATTACCAATCAATTACAATTTCAATATTCCAATAATAAGACTTTCACATTCCCAGATATTCAATGTAAAAAAGGTGAAAAATTATTATTACTTGGTGCATCAGGAGTCGGCAAAACGACTTTATTGCACTTACTTGGTGGCTTATTGCATCCAACAAACGGGGAAATTTCCATCAATGGACAATCGCTTTCTATCTTGATAGGAACTAATTTAGACCGTTTTCGAGGTAAAAATATTGGTATTATCTTCCAACAACCGCATTTTTTACGCGCCCTCACCGTAGAAGAAAATCTAATATTAGCACAACAATTAGCAGGTTTAAAAGTAGATAAACCATTGATTCACAAGTTTTTAGAAGATTTAAATATGGCGCATCAACGAGATAGGAAAACAGACCGTTTGAGCGTCGGCGAGCAGCAACGTGTTGGCATTATTCGCGCATTAATCAATCGCCCTTCGGTCGTTTTGGCGGACGAGCCGACTTCCGCGTTGGATGATAAGAATTGTCAAGAAGTGATTCGACTGTTGAATACTTGCGCGGGCGATGCGGCGTTGATTATCGTAACGCATGATGCGCGTTTGAAATCGGATTTTAAGAATCAAATTGTTTTATAAAAAACGACCACAATGAATTTTTGTAACAAACTTTTTGTTTTAATCTCATGTTTATTCACCTGTCCGCTTCTTGCGCAAGATAGCGTTTCGCCATTGATTCAAATTCAAATCAATGGTTACAGCAATTGCCAAATAAAATTAGTCGGTACAGCAGGTGAACAAAATTATGTTGCAGATACAGCGCGTTTAAATGCAACGGGACAGGCTGAATTAAAAGGTTCATACAGTCCTGGATTGTATTATATAATGATGCCAGAAGGTACTCATTTTCAATTACTTATAGTGGATAATAACCCTTTTTCTATGCAAGCGGATAAAGGTAATTTTATCAATGGAATGGTTTTGAAAGGCAATCCAGAAAATGAATTATTATACGAAAATTTGAAATATCAAATCACCTTAGAAGCCGATTTTCAAGAGGCAGGAAAACAAATTAAAACAGGTTTGTCTGCTGAAATTGTCGCGGCTGCCAAACAAAAACAATTGGATTTAATCGCAGAACGCGACAAAAAAATGGCTGATTTAAAACAAAATCACGCGAATCGTTTTTTTACCAAATATAAATTGGCAGGACAAAACCCAAAAGTGTCCCCTGTGTTCAAACCGAATGGCACACTTGACACTGCTTTATACGCGTGGCAATATCGAAATGCGTTTTTAGAAAATACGGATTGGAATGATGAACGTTTGTTGAATACGCCTGTGATTTTCAATAAATTGAAAAAATATATAGATGATTTGACCATTCAAAACCCAGATTCTATCATCACATCAAGTGATATTATTATTCAAAAAGTATTGAATAACAAATCATTATTTAAATTTACGGCGAATTGGTTGGCGCAACATTACAAACCTGCGATTACTAAATTGATGGATGGGGAGAAGGTTTATTCATATTTGATTTTGAAATATTGGAAACCAGAATTAGCCGTTTGGTCGGATGAAACCGAAATGCAATCGTTGCGCAATGATGCTCAAAAAATGGCTTCGAGTTTTATTGGTTTGAAGGGGCAAGATGTTTGGGGGCGCGACCGTTTGGGAAAGAAAAAATCATTATATGATTCCAATGCGAATATCACTATTTTGTTTATATACAATCCTGATTGTGAACATTGTCAGGAAGCGATTCCGCATTTGAAACTTATTTTTGATAAATATAAATCAAAAGGTGTTGATATTTTCGGGCTTGCCTCGATGACGGAAAAGGAAAAATGGTTGTCATTTGGGACTAAATTTGGGGTTGAATGGACGGATGTGATTGACCCGACGTTGGAAAGCAACTATAATGAGAAGTATTACATTGACATTACACCCGAAATTTACATATTGGATAAAAATAAAAATATCATTTATAAAAACTTGAAAGCCAATCAATTAGAAACGATTTTAGATGAAATCATACGTTGAATTTTGCGAACATATAGGGATATAGGAGAGATAGGTGGAGCTACTAAAATACAACTTCGATGTTTCCTATCTCCATATAGGTTCGCAAAAAAACAACCTTCTATGTCTCATCTATACCTATGCGTTTGCAAAAATTAGAAAAAGATGCTTACACTATTTTTCATATTCGTTTTAGGCTATGCCGCAATTGCTTTTGAAGCGCAAATTCACATCAATAAAGCCGCAAGTGCCATTTTGACAGGCGTTTTGTGTTGGACAACCTACATTTTATCGCATGGCGACGCACATGCCGTCAACCTTCAACTCGAAAATCACCTCAGCGAAATTGCTGGAATCCTCTTTTTTCTCCTCAGCGCAATGGTCATCGTCGAACTCATTGACGCACACGACGGTTTCGATATTATCACCGAGCAGATTCAAACCACTAAAAAAAGAAATTTAATTTGGATAGTTGGCATAATCACCTTTTTTTTATCGGCAATTTTGGATAATATGACCACAACTATTGTCATTGTCTCGCTCCTGCGCAAAATGATTGCGGATAAAGAAGATAGATGGTGGTTCGCGGGTATGACCGTGATTGCGGCAAATGCGGGTGGTGCTTGGTCGCCGCTTGGCGACGTGACGACGACGATGTTATGGATTGGCGGTCAAGTAAGTCCGTTAGGCATTATTTTAAAACTTTTTGTGCCAAGTTTAGCCTGTATGATAGTTCCTTTATGGTTGGTCAGTCGGAAGATGAAAGGACATATTATGACACCGTTGAATACTGAAAATCAAGATGCGAACATGCCAACCACCGCTTTTGAACGAAATGCCGTTTTTGGAGTAGGCGTAAGTATCTTGTTATTGATTCCAATCTTCAAAACGGTGACGCATTTGCCTCCATTTATGGGCATTTTATTGGGATTGGGCTTGATTTGGCTGATAACCGAATGGATTCACATCGGAAAAGTTGCCGAAGACAAACATGCATTTTCAGTTGTGCACGCATTGCGGAAGGTTGATACACCGAGTATTTTGTTTTTTTTGGGGATTTTGTTGGCAGTTGCAGCGTTGGAATCGGCGGGGCAATTGCGATGGATGGCAAATTTATTAACGCAACATATTGGAAATGAGACCGTTATCGTCATGAGCATGGGCGCACTGTCGGCGGTAGTGGATAATGTTCCATTGGTCGCGGCGGCGCAAGGGATGTATCCGTTGAGTCAATATCCGATAGATCACTTTTTTTGGGAATTTTTGGCATTCTGCACGGGGACGGGCGGCAGTTGTTTGATTATTGGCTCTGCGGCGGGCGTTGCGGCGATGGGTATGGAAAAGATTGATTTTTTTTGGTATTTGAAACGCATTTCGGGATTGGCAATAAGTGGTTATTTGGCGGGTGCGGCAACCTATTTGATACAAAATATGATTTTTAATTGAATTTTTGTCGAATAAGACACGAATTTTCACGAATTTTCACGAATGATTCGTGAAAATTCGTGAAAATTCATGTCTCAATTCGATAATCGCGCAACGGCTGCCTTCGCAAGTGCGTAAGTCGGTGACAAACTTAACGATTTTTTATAATCCGTCAACGCATCTGCCTTATTGCCCTGCTTTTCCAAACACGCACCTCTATAATAATACGATTTAAAAATCGTCGGCGCGTCCGTTTTCACATAACTTGGTGCTTCTGCAATCACAATATTAAAATGTTGTCGGGCGCGTTCAATCGAATCATTTTCAAAATACAGCAAACCAAGATTATAATAAACATCTTTTTGATGTCTATCTAATTGAATGATTTGTTTATACGTATTAGTAGCTTCTTCAATGCGACTATGTTGATGCAAAAATACTGCTTTCGCCATCAACGCAGGAATATCTAATGAATCAATCGTCAACGCATTTTCAAAATATTTCAACGCAATTGGATTGCTTTTCATTTCAAACAAATGCCCTAATTCAATAAACGCATCTTTATTTTGCGCATTCAAATCAGCAGCACGTTGCATCGTTTTAATAGCTTCATCAATTTTGCCCGTTTCCTTAAAATTCATGCCCATCATAAAAAAACCTTCGGAACTTTGCGGGTCTATTTTCAGAATTTTATCTGTTGTTTGCATGGATTCAGGATATTGTTGCAACATTAATTGAAATTCTGCCAATTTTAATAAGGTTTGAATTCGATTCGGATGCAAATCCGCACATCGTTGCATCGTATTCAACGCCGCCCGTGATTGCCGATAATCCATAAATACATCTGCCAAAAAATGATGATATGTTGGATTCGTCGAATCAATTGTCAACGCATATTTCATATCTTCAATCGCATAATCGTAACCGCCTAAATTCGCATTTTTGCGAAAAAGTTGGGCGCGTTCAAAATATAAGTTGGCATTTTTGGGATTTTTAAAAATTTGTTCTGTCAAAAGGTCAATTTGTGGATTACCTGTTTTGGGAATCGTGGATTTTTTAGCTGCCTCGTCGCCTTTACACGCGCTCAAAAACGCAAGCAGCACAAACAAAAAGATTTGTTGAAATCGCAATAACTGAATCATATTAAATTATTTTTAATTTATTAAAATCAAATATTTTTTTGTCATTCCGTAGGAAACTTTTGAAGTTTCCTACGGAATGACAAACTTATCCAAAAAAAAACAACTTTCATCTTATAAATAACCATCATTTTTGCCAAAATTACGACATTTACATTATTTCATCGCCAAAATCGAATATTGCTCATGCTGTTTTCAGAAATAATGCGTTTAGCTTTCAAATCGGTGCGTTCCAATGCGTTACGTTCGTCGCTCACATTAATGATTATCGCTATTGGAATCATGGCGTTAGTAGGAATTTTGACCGCGCTCGACTGTACATTGTACACGATTACCTCGAATTTTAACAATATGGGCGCAAATACGCTCAGTATTGAACGAAAAGTTGAAAATGCTCGCGGCAGGCGCAGGGGTTTTAACAAAATGTTGGGCAATCCAATCTCCTACATTGAAGCCATTGACTTTAAAGAAAGATTTAATATTCCCGCCAAAGTGACGCTTTCCATCAATGCCGCAAGTGGTGCAACCGCACAATTTGGTGATACGAAAACCAATCCGACGATTAATGTACTTGGCATTGATGAAAATTATTTAACTGTGGACGGTTACGAATTGGCACATGGGCGCAATTTTTCAGATATTGAAATCCAATCTGGCGCGGCAAAAATCATTCTTGGAGCCGATTTAGCCAACATTTTGTTTGATAAAAAACCACAAAAAGCGATTGGTGCAGATATATTGTTAAGTCATATTCGATATAAAGTGGTAGGTGTTTTGCAATCGAAAGGTTCTGGCGGCGGCAATCAAGGTGCTGATAGAGTGGCAGTTGTGCCATTGGAGAAGGCGCGGGAAATTTACGATACCAAAGGACAAGATTATCAAATTCGGGTGGCGATTCTAAATTCGATGGATTTGGAACCCGCCGCTGCTGCTGCCACAGGTTTATTCCGAATCATCCGAAAAACGCCCGCAGGCAAAGAAGAAGATTTTGAAGTGCGCAAAAGTGACGGCTTATTAGATTTTTTGAGCGAAAATACAGCGAGTTTGCGGATGGCAACCGTCGCAATTGGGTTAATAACCTTATTGGGTGCGGCGATTGGTCTGATGAATATTATGCTCGTTACCGTCACGGAGCGCACTCGTGAAATCGGTATTACCAAAGCCTTAGGCGCGACGCGTCAAAACATTCTTTGGCAGTTTCTGATTGAAGCTATTTTAATTTGTCAATTAGGTGGCATTGTCGGAATTATCTTAGGTGTATTAATGGGTAATGTCGTTTCATTGATTTTGAAAGGCCCATTCATTATACCTTGGTTGTGGATGTTTTTGGGGCTTGTAACTTGTTTAATGGTCGGACTTTTTTCAGGACTGTATCCTGCTATGAAAGCATCAAAATTAGATCCAATTGAGTCCCTTCGATATGAATGATCAATGATAAATCAGCTATTTCCACTTTGGAAAATGGATATCCGAATGGTAAAACGGATGGAACGGATTTCAAGGATTCAAACGGATTTTTGTCTAAAAGACACGAATTTCAAGCAAAAAAAGCAAAAAAAATTCGTTTAAATCTCTAAATCCGTTCCATCCGTTTTACCATTTGCATCTCCCTTTTCCAGAGCAGAAATTACTGATGACAAATAATGAATGATGTAATTGATTCATAATCAATTAGTTGCAAAAATTCATCATTCATCATTGCTCCTGTTTTTTGACGCGCCATTCCTCAATCATAGTTACACCATCGAACATGCCGTTCCGACTATGTTGCCAAGTACGCATTCGATGCCCTTCATTCAAGAGAACGATATTTTCATATAACATGGAACCTGGCAAATCTTTATACGTCCACCAAAGCAAAATCATGTTATCCGCTTCCCAACTTTTGCCATAAATACGGGGCGTATCGAAGGTCAAAACCCCGTTATCATCAAAAGAGTTACATCCGAAATCGTAAAATTCTTTACGCCCATCTTTATATTCGTACTCATTTGTTTGAGACCACCTTCTGCCGTCAAGTTGCAAATTCAAGCGGCTGCTATGTTTGTATAAAATCTTGCCTCCAGCACTGAGGCGCGTGTACGTACCCTCCCAGATACCTGTATGTTGTGGAAATAACTTCAACTTCATTATGAGTGCCTTTTACCGCTTTGTTTAATTAAGATAGTTAACAGTTAGCAAAATTAATCATTTTTCGCAAAGAAAAAAAATAAATTAGGGAAATAAGTTAAAAATGTACACAAAAAAGCCACTTTTGGTGTTGTGTAAACATTTGTGAAAATATCACATATTAAGATTGTGATATTGGCAAATAGTCACTTTTTTTATAAGTATTGAGTATCAATGCTTTAAACAAACTAAAAAAGTGTTTAACCATAGCCAACTCTAAACACTCCACAAAAGTAATCAATTTGATTAAAATGCAGTCTTTTTTGAAGAAAATTTGTTTTGGCTTGAAAAAAAGCGTAGGTGTATTGTTGTTGTTGGGAGGCTTTGCAAAAAGATGCGTCAACGGTATGATTAATGGCTTGTATGCTCATGCAGCAACTTTTCCCAATTGGAACTAAACGTTTATGAAGCGCGAGTATCATGCGAAAGAGCGTGATTTCTTGGAAAAAAACGGCAGATGAGTGTTTTTAGCGTTTTTGAAACCGATTATTAATGGCGCAGGTTACGATTTCAAAGAACCTCAAATTTCCGAAGAAAAGCGGTTGGATATTGCCATTACGTATTATGAACATCAATATATTGTGGAACTGAAAATCTGGCGTGGACAAAAATCGCATGAAAAAGGTTTGCTTCAATTAGCCAATTATTTGGAATCGCATCAATTAGCCGAAGGTTATTTGATGATTTTCGACCATGCCAAAATTAAAAATTGGGCAACCGATGAAATCACCGTTTTGAATAAACGGATTTTTAGGGTTTGGGTTTGACCCGAATTGGGCGAATTTTCACGAAGTGAGTATCCAACTTCGTGAAAATTCAGGTCGGTTTTAGTTCAATTTTATCTTACCTAAAACATATTTTCCAATATTGCGCCCCTGCTCTACCCCAATTTTAATCGCAGGCATATAGTGAATTCCACCATACATTCGACTGATTGCCGCTTCATCTGCCGCCGCATTGAACGATGAAAACGGTTTCGTACCCATGTTAAATGGGACTTCGGTATCATCCGTAAACGAAAAAGTATCACCAAAAAAGTGATTTAATACGGTCGAAGCTGCCCCCGAAACCACACTATGACCACTCGGATATTCTGGAAATGGCGGCGTAACCAAAATCGGAACCCAATCTTGTTTGCCTTTGATGTACTTTGTAATGTACGTTTCGGGGCGCACGACTTCACTTCGATATTTTTCGTCCCAACAACTAATAAATCCATCAAAAATTGCAATAGATATTTGAGCATACACCGCCGCAACCTTCACAGGCTCTATTTTTTGTTGGCGGCAGACGGCTTTGGCAATGTGCATCCAATGTCCACCTGGTGTCACTTTTTTGATGACAAAATTGACGTGACCTGCATTCTGAGTTGCCATCGGGCTGTCGTCCCAATACTTCGCTATCGCAATGCGCTCAGGTGTACTGTCGGCAACGGATTTGGCAACTTCTAATGCACCTTTATAAAACAAACTGTTTGGATTTACATCAAAAGGCGTTGGTTGTATTGGTTTGAATTGCGAAGCAGAATCCAACGTTAATGACCGAATTTTATTCCAATACGGTTCGGCAGCATCCGCATAATCGGGTGCGGTTGGCCTCCAACGACTTGGATTGTCAAAAGTAACGGTGTATTTCGGTGCAGAACGCGTTTGCAAATAATTGTCTTTGCCCGACCATGCAATGATACTGCCCGCAATCGTGTCGCCAAACGCCATCGAACGCTCAAAAACATCTTTCGGAATCCCAATATTTTTGAATTCTTTTAAAAGTTTTGTTTCAAATTGCGCAATGCTGTCCTCCGAAAAAATCAATTTTTTACCCACGCGCAAATACGCCTTCACACCCGCAAGTGGATAACAATACGTTTTTCCTGCTTCAGGTTTTGGCAAATTTGTTAAACCTTTGATTTGTCCTGAGAGCGATTTATACTCTAAATTGCTTAGATTCAACGCTTCATACATAGCGATATGCGAATATGCGTAAATGCGCGCCGCAATCATCGGACCGAATAAATCATGTTTTACAACGCTCGTTAATTCTTCTAAGGAGCGATGTAAAAATTCAGGATTTGCGGCTTCCTGTTGGAAATTGGGATTTGATTTTTCTGGCTCGTTGCAACCCGCAGACAAGAGCAACACGACTAATGTAGTCTTTTTCAATAACTTGTACATAAAATTTTGCTTGATACGATTAAGAATGGTTAGATTTTGCAATTCTTTTTACTAAATAGGTGGACACAACCGCAACACAACATAAAATAATCATTAAAAAAAAAGCTCCTATATAATTGCCTTGTTTTTCGCGCATTGCGCCCATTTGAACAATTCCGTAACTGCCCGCCAATGTATCTGCCATCGTTATCACGCCCAAAATGCGCCCATACGAATCGCCATAAAACAGTCGCGCAACCCAAAGTTGTATCATCGTAAACGACCCACTAAAACCTAATCCGAAAATTAGGGCAAATGGAATCAAATATGCGGTATTAGACGCGCTCCACTTCAAGAGGACACAACCCATTGTCAGACAAACGATTGCAGCTAACATCATCGTTCCTTTATCGAATTTATCACTTAAAAAACCAAATAATAATTTGCCAATTATCGCGCAAACCGAAAATAATGTGGCAATATTCGCGCCTGTTGCTGACTCAATTTTCAAATCTTTGTAATAAAAACCTTGATTTTGCATAAAACCATTGATGCAAAACCATAGAATACAGGTAGTTATCACTACCAAATAAAATATAGGCATTCGCAAGGCTTGTGGCAATGAAATATTGCCTAAAATAGATTTTTCAATATTTTGTAAGGCAATAGGTTGTAACTTTCCATCTATAACCGTGTTTTTATCCGCAGGTTTTTCGCGCAAAAATAAAACAGGTATTAGCGTCATGATCGCTCCAAAAATGGACATCCATGTTGCGGCAACGCGCCAACCTTCCCCAATATGTGCTTTTGCGATTTGAATAAAAACCACTCCGCCAACCGATGATGCCGCTAAAAAGATTCCAATTGCCAAACCTTTATAGCTACTAAACCATCGATTCAACAAATAAATACTTGAAACAATGCCCGATAACGATATAAAAATTGCATAAAAAAGATGAAAGAAAAAGCCACACTCAAGCAAATTGCCAAAGATTTAGGCGTATCGGTCTCCACTGTTTCTAAAGCACTGAACGATAGTCCAGAAATTAGTGAGCCTACAAAAGTTAAAATTCAAGAATTTGCCAAACTCAAAAACTATAAGCCAAATATTACTGCTTTAAACTTAAAAAATCGCAAAACAAAAACAATTGGCGTTATTATTCCAAATATTCTTAATTCTTTTTTTGCGAAAGTTTTCAGCGGAATCGAAAAAGTGGCTGATGAAAAAGGTTATCATGTTATAACTTGTATTTCTAATGAATCTTTAGAAAAAGAAATTCATACAATGGAAATGTTGAGCAATGGAACAATTGACGGATTTATTCTTTCAATCTCAGAGGAATCTCAAAAAGAAAATAATTTTCAGCATTTTATTGACATTATAAACGATGGAACGCCAATTGTAATGTTTGATAGAATAACAGATGTTGTAAATTGTGATAAAGTGATTGTTGACGATTTAGATTCTTCAACCGATGCTACTCAGCACTTAATAAATTTAGGATGTAAAAAAATTGCAATTTTTTCTGCAATTGATAATTTGAGCGTAGCAAAACTTAGGGTTAAAGGTTTTAATAAAGCCTTAGAAAACAACAACATTGCATTAGACAATAAATTGCTTTTACTCTGTGACTCGATAGAGGATTTTGACTCAAAAATCGACCATTTCTTCAAAAACAATAAAATTGATGCTGTTTTCGGATTAGACGAACACAGCTCCGCTACAGCAATCAAAATGGGGTTGAAGTATGGCTATAAAATCCCAGAAAACTTATCTGTAATAGGATTTGCCGATGGTGTATGGTCGCGTCGTTTGTCTCCAAGCTTATCAACCGTAAGTCAACATGGACCAGAAATTGGGGAAGCTGCAGCGAAAATGTTAATTGAAAAACTCGAAAGTAAAGATGAAGAATACACTTATAGAACTAAAGTTATAAAAACTGAATTGCGACAACGAGAATCGACTAGAAAATTGAAATAATATCATTTATAATATCTTTTTGAAGGCAACCATTTAGTTTTTTAAACATCAAAACTTAAAAGTAGAATTGATACAGCGTACTTTTTTAATTTTAATAGTAATTATATGAAGCAATTATTTTGCCTATTTATTTCATTTGTATTTATAAATTTTAGTTCGGCCCAAGAAAAATTAAATATTTTTGATGTTGCTCGAAAAGGAACAGTTGTACAA